>JAPUGI010000045.1 GCA_027292925.1 Gammaproteobacteria bacterium | reverse complement strand
CATTAGTCAATAATTTTGGCGACCAACGGGACCAGTACGATGGCGCCGAGGATGCCGGTGCACAGGGTGCCACGATCTATTCTGGTTATGGCAGTGGTGTGAGAGAAAGGCTTGGCATACTAGGGCTGGCGGTTGACGTGGAAAAGGAAATTATCACGTCCCTGGTGGCCGATGACCAGGTGGATCGAATATTTGAAAGGATGTATTTCGCTGGAGAAATGGACGTCCCTGGTGCAGGGATTATATATATCACCAAGCTCGATAAGGCTGCGACCTACATTCCGAAAGATATTATTGAAAGTATCGTTGAAGGGTAGGTTGGATAGGAACTCGCTGATGCCGGATAAATTGACCAATGGGAAGTTGATTACCTGCATATTGCCTAAGGGCAGAGCCTACGGGTTACAGCAGGCGCTGATGGAGGAGAGAGATATCCATAGTGTGAATTTTCATCGGGCAAGGGGAGTGGGGCGAACACAAATTACTGCTCGCGGAATTGGTGAACAACAGGAGAAGGAGATTCTCGAAGCCATAGTGTCTGAGGACGTCGCTGATGAGTTGTTTCAATTTATGTTCTTCAAAGGAGAAATGGATCAGCCTCATGGTGGATTTATCTATATGACAAGTTTGCCAAGCGCGACAGAAATGCTGATACCTGATCTTCCACTCGAGGCCTCCTAGCTTCATTAGTCAATAATTTTGGCGACCAACGGGACCAGTACGATGGCGCCGAGGATGCCGGTCAGGATGTCGCGGTCAATCCCGAAATTCGACATGAAGCCAGCCGGCATATTGGCTCCGACACTGAGAAACAAAACGAGAAACACCAACGCCAGGTCACGATGCATCACCAGACCTGTTATGACCACTGCGACCAATGTTATGATCAGGAAAGTTGGCTGAAAGCCGAGTCGGGCAATCATATTGTCTTCCAGATTGATCGCGATGGTGATCATCAACACCAGGAAGATTAAGCCTCCTTTCATGAAGTTTGTTGCTTCCATCGTCTCGGTTCTTCAATTCCTTGTTAGAAAGATCACCATGATTCTGCCAACCCAAAAAATCACGATATGGAATGCCAGAAAGAATAGTTCGACGAATCTCCTTTCTGCCGCTGATTAGGGATCGCCCAATTTATATTCTGATGCCAGGGACGGGTCTCCATCACAAACAACCCTGCCCGTGTCGATCAGCCTTATCATTGCAGCAAGCACCGACCTGGCCGCGGCGCCGTACAAGGCAGGGTTGGTGTCTGTGTACATCACAGGCACCATGTCTTCGATAACGAAATAGCCCCGACCAAGACAGTCGATGATTTGATGTTCACGATTCAGGCGGTGATCTATAAATGCCTGCACATAATTTTTAACATCCCTGATGCAGGTTCCGTGGGTTGGCCAGTAGGTTTCTTCGTCGCGCTGCATGAGTAGATGAAGACTGTCCATATACTGATTCATATCTCCATCGGGTGGGGCAATCACACTGGTGGACCAGCCCATCACATGGTCCCCGGTGAAAATTGCGTTTTCTTCCTTCAGTGCAAAACAAATGTGGTTGGATGTGTGTCCTGGTGTATAAATACATTCGATTGTCCAGCCATCTCCTTTGATGATATCACCGTGTTTTATTCGAACATCCGGTTCGAACTCCATATCACCGCCTTCTTCCACGGGGACACCTTGTTCCAACTTTCCAGCCCCGTGTGGACCATAAGCGTAGGTTTTAACATTCCAGAACGCCTTCAACGGTTTTGCCGCAGGTGAGTGATCCATGTGAGTGTGAGTGATGAGAATGTGGGTCACCTTTTCGCCCTTGAGAGTTTCTTTCAGCGCCTCTAAATGTTCTGGCACCAGGGGGCCGGGATCAATCACCGCGACATTGCCTTTTCCGACAACATAGGTCCCGGTTCCATTAAACGTAAACCCGCTTGGGTTTTTGGCGGTCACCCGGCGAATTAAAGGAGTCAGCGGCTCCAACTTGCCGTATTCAAAATCATATTTGAAGGTGAATGGTATTTTGCCTGACATAGGGACGCCATCGGAATAGGAAGACAATGAGCTTATCAGAATTAGTAAGAGCACCCCTAGTTGGGTAAACTCGTAGCTGTTGCGGATATGTTAGGATTTACTCGCCTATTGGCAGGGGTTAGTACAGGAAGGAGGATGCCATGTCGTCTGACCAGGCTTCATTCAAACGACTGATTGATATCGGAATTGCGCTTTCAGCGCAAAAGGATACCAATAGCCTGATGGAACGCATTCTGCTAGAAGCCAAAGATATGGGGAACGCGGATGGCGGGACCCTGTACATCCGCACAAAAAATGATGAATTGAAGTTTGAAATCGTTCGTACCGACTCACTGGGTTTTGCAGAGGGAGGCACCACTGGCGTAGAAGTAACTATGCCGCCGGTACCAATGTATGACGAAGACAACCAGCCCAACGACCATAATATCGTTACCTATTCTGCCTTGACCGGTGAAACCATCAATATCGCCGATGCCTACGACTCGGATAAATTTGACTTTTCAGGCACCAAAAAATTTGACGAAGGTACCGGCTACAGATCCAAATCCCTGCTGTCAGTCCCCCTGAAGAACAACGTCAATGACGTGATCGGTGTGCTCCAGCTCTTGAATTCCCAGGATCCTGAAACCGGCGAGGTGGTTGCTTTTTCAGATGAAATTCAGCCCCTGATTGAAGCCCTTGCATCACAGGCTGCCGTGGCGCTGGATAACGCCCTTCTGATTGAAGCTCAAAAAAACCTGCTTGAATCAATTATTGAGTTAATGGCTAGTGCGGTGGATGCCAAATCTCCATACACAGGAGGTCATTGCCAGCGGGTACCGGAACTGACTGAGATGTTGACTCGGGCAGCATGTGCGGCAAAAGAAGCGCCGTTTGCTGATTTCGATCTTAATGAAGAGGAATGGTATGAATTGCACATAGGCGCCTGGCTGCATGATTGTGGCAAGGTCACTACGCCGGAATACGTGGTCGATAAAGCCACCAAGCTTGAGACCATCACGGACCGTATTCATGAAATCCGCACTCGATTTGAAGTGGTGAAAAGAGAAGCAGTCATTGAATGCCAGGAAAAAATCATCGCTGGTGGCGATGCGGACGTACTCAGGGGCAAATTGGAAGAACAGCTGGCACAGATCGATGACGATTACTATTTTATTGCCAATTGCAATGTTGGCGGCGAGTTTATGGCCGAGGAACTGGTTGAACGGGTGCAGCGAATAGCCACCACAAAGTGGACCCGGACCCTGGATGACCGTGTTGGAATTGCAAGGGAAGAGCTGAATCGCAAAGAACTGGAACCCGCAGGAGAGCTTCCCTGCGAGGAAGACCTGTTAGCCGATCGGGCGGATCATATTTTTAAGCATGATGCCGTTGTGCACTCTGCCGATCCTGATAATCCATATGGTTTTAAGGTGGATGTGCCCGAGCATAAGTTCAATAAGGGGGAGATTTATAATCTATCTATCTCCCGCGGCACCTTGACCAAGGAAGAAAGGTTCAAGATCAATGACCATATCGTGCAGACCATTGTGATGCTCGAGAGTCTGCCGTTCCCCAAGCACCTGGAACGAATTCCGGAAATTGCCGGGGGGCATCACGAAAGGATGGACGGGAAGGGTTATCCGAAGCGCCTTAACGCTGGGGAGATGTCTGTCCCGGCCAGGATAATGGCCATTGCTGATGTGTTTGAGGCACTCACCGCCGCCGATCGACCTTATAAGTTGCCAAAGACTCTGACCGCAAGCATCGAGATCATGTCCTTTATGGTGAAGGATGATCACCTTGAGGGAGAACTCTTCAAACTGTTCCTGCAATCAGGAGTTTATCAAGAGTATGCTGAAAAATTCCTTCTACCCAGCCAGATTGATGAAGTTAATATCGCGGATTACCTCTGACCGCTGCAAGGTTCCTAGCCGTCAACCAGCACCTGGACATGGGCTTCTACACAATTGGCCAGCGCCGCCAGGTCATAACCCCCTTCAAGCGTTGATACCAGTTGCCCCCTGGACAGATCGTTGGCGATATCGACTATTAATCGAGTCACCCAGATGTAATCTTCTTCCAAGAGCGATAACTGTCCCAACGGGTCGTCTCGATGTGCATCAAAACCGGCGGAGATAAAAATAAAATCAGGTTTGTGTGATAGCAAGGCCGGTACCCAATCGCGTTCAACCTTTTTGCGAAACGCGCTTCCTGTCGATCCTGCCGCAAGCGGTGTGTTAATGATGTGCTCATTGGTGAATTCCAGATACCGATAGGGATAGAAGTCCTCCTGGAAACTAGAACAAACAAGGACTTCGTCGCGATCCTTGAATATGTCCACTGTGCCATTGCAGTGATGCACGTCGAAATCCAGGATAGCAACACGATTGATATCTTTGTGCTGCAGGGCAGTTTCCGCGGCGATGGCGACATTGTTGAACAGGCAAAAGCCCATCGCCTGGGCAATTTCTGCATGGTGCCCCGGTGGACGAATTGCACAAAACGCTCGCTGGTTTTTTCCACTCAATACGGATTCAGTCGCACTGGCGTTAGCACCAGCGGCTAACCTGGCGGCACGCAAACTACCCGGGCTCATAAAAGTATCAGCCTCAACTTTGGTTAAACCGTCTTCAGGTTCAGAGTTAACAATCTCCTGGATGAACGAAGCAGGATGCGCTAACTCCAATTGTGACTCACTGACCTCTGTTGCGGGCACTTCCTCCATATCATGAATCAATCCGCTTGAGTTGATTCGTTCCATCACGGCAACTAACCTCTCAGGGCGTTCAGGATGTTTCGACCACTGATGCCGATTACAGTCAGGGTGTGTATACAGGGCGGTGGTCATGATTTTTTGCCGTACCAAAGTCTCTTTGTATATAAACAGATTTGTGATCCTTATGCAGGCTGAAACTGGTTTCCAATGCAGCCAGATAGGGGCTTTGCCTTGCAGGGATATCGTTGATCATTTCGATTTCGATCTTTCGAATCGGCTGGAATGAGCGATAGAGAAGATGTCGAAACACTTCAAAGTAGGCAGACATGTGTTCGTCGTTTTCGGAGACAAAGAAGGTGAGCGACTTGCCATGCCGCTCTGACACGAGGACCAGCTGATCCCCTCGATATACCAGGTGATTGCTGCTAACTCTGCGCGGCAGGGACTGGTTTAATGCCTTTAGACCCAATCCACAGGGAGAAACCGGATCCATCGCATTAATCCAGAATACTGATTGGTGCCCCGATTGATGAGAAGCGCTTTGTGCCAGGAGACGAAACGCAGCGGGAGTAATGTACTGCGGGCCAGGTATATCCTTGAAAAAGTAACCGGACAGCACCTCACCTGACAATTCCATTAAGCGCAACGAACGGAACAGCGGGGACCACCGTAATGCAGGCACCTCTTTTGCCAGTAGTTCGCGAAAAACGATGCCGTATCGATCCAGTACAACACGCGCACGGTCCTTGTTAGTCTCTTCCAATTCCAGAAGGTCGGTTTCGTCACGCTGTTTATGGTGAACCTTGTACCAGTTTCCCGAAAAAGGCACTGAACCACGCCAGCGGTTGAAGCCACCCCGGCGGATTTTCCGCTGCCGCAGGTTGGCAAGTTTAGTCGCATCAGGGACAGCGAACTTATTTTCGATGCCTTTGCGCAGCGTGATCATGGAATCATTGCTGATAACTGATTGCCATACGCCTTGCCATAAGTCACAAGCCAATTCGGATGCTGTCAAACCGGTTGAATCCAGCAGTGCAGCGAAGTCGTAGCGACCCGAAGCATCCTGAAGCAGGGCCGAATCCGCTTGCGGGGATTCGGTAAACAGAAGTTCTTCGTCATCCCTGAAACAAAATGCGAATTGTTTTTCACCAGTGCCTATCCACTGAATATCACCTTCCTGTAAAAGGAGGTCAAGATTGTTGGTGGAATAATCCTGCATCCTTGCTGGCAATAATTCCGATTCCCATATCTCCGCATTGGTCGTGTAGCAGCGCAGGCATTCAATCGTCTCAAAAATCTGTCCCAAAGGGTCGGAACTGCTAAACCGGGTCTGCTGGTGGTGCAGGAATGCTGTTAGTGATGCCAGGGGTAGTGGATCAAACTGGATTCGAGATTCCTGCCGCAGCAGGCGAAGCAGGAACTCATAATTTCTGCTGTCGCACCAGTAGGTAGTGTCGTCGTTGTCCAGTAGCTTTCCGACAATGAGAGTCTGCTCTTCCTCCAGCTGGTTAAGTACCGGTAATAAATGGTCTTGTTCCAGACCAAATTTTGCGCCGAGGTTTGCCAACGAAACCGGCCCATAATGTTGCAACCAGTTGCCCAGCAGACTTTCGAGGCTAGCCTCATCAACATCGAGCCCCGTGGTGAGAGCCGCTTCAATTCTGCTCTTGTCTTCTTTTGCAACGATGAATCCATATCCACAGTTGAGCCCGGTCAGTTTTTCATCAAGAATTGACTGGTCGTAAGAAACTGCCGAGAGTAATTGATTCCATTCACCAAGCGGAATAGCAGAGCGTTCTTTTACCCATTCCACCAGTTCAGTCTCGCCCACAGGCCAATATCCGTCAGCCAGGCGTAATTGTCTTTGCTCAAAGTCTGCTATTAGTTTTTCTGGCAGGGCCGGGCGAAGGTCCGGGGTGAACACAACTTCTTGCAGTAATCCAGGTTTCAGATTTGAAGTCTTCAACGACTTTGGTTGATCATCCATGTACATATAGGTATTGATCTGCCCCCAGGCCACCGACTGTGCAAATGGGCTGGGTGTCGTTGTTTCAACTTCTGTGATGCCTATATTGTTGCTGCTAAGCTCCTCAAGCATCAGTTTCAGGTTGACCAGGTCAAATTCATCCTTCAGGCAGGTGCGCCAGGTCTCCAGCAATATCGGAAAGTCTTCGTATTTGAACACTGCATCCATCAGTTTCTGTGATTGCAGGCGGCTCATCCACAAGGGTTTGCGCTCGTTGAATCTTCCCTTGGAAAGAAGCAGGGCCCGACCCGCGTTTTCTCGGAATCTGGCGCCAAAAAAACCAGATCCCTCGAGCCGGTGGCGCAATAGCCGTTCGAT
>JAPUGI010000044.1 GCA_027292925.1 Gammaproteobacteria bacterium | reverse complement strand
GTCTCATTAGCAGCCTTCGAACCGATTACCAGCCTGACTCGATCAGATTATCGAGGGGTCGATGTTTGTACTCGTAGACGATTTTCTGCGCTTCCTTTTCGCTAAGGTGGTTGCTTAACCGCAAAACCAACTGCCGCTCGCACTTCTTCGCTTCACCTTCAGAGCCATAGGGTCCAACGTTGATGCCTTCACGTGTGGAAAAGAACCAGACACCATCAACTTCGAAGAAGCGTTCCGATCGGAGCCAGTCTTTTTCTTTCTCGCCACGGCGTACGGGGGATGGCGGCGGCGTTAGCTCGATCTCTTCACCGAAACAGAGTTCACCCCCAGACCCAGCCATACCGATCTCGTTCCACTCCTCATGGAGCAGTTGCCGGACATACCTCAACTGAGGTCCACCGGAACCCATCGAGCGTAGCTTTTCAGCCACCTCGACAGACTTGGTTTCCGCAGTTTTGCGGTCACGATAAGGTCCGATATGCAGACTTCCAACGGTCCCGAGATACCAGTTTCCGTTGTGGGTGAATACTTCATCGGCCTGAAACCAGGCTGGCAGTGAATGTTCCACTTTCCGCAGATTTCCAGTAGTCCTGCTGCGAAACAGCATAGTCTGCGGGCATGGAGCCAAACCGTGCGGGTGTTATCAGTTCATGAAAGAACTACGGATAGGCACTTGTCCCGAAATGTAAAACCACACCGCCATACTCCAGTTCAAGATGTGCATTACCATCACACCTTTACAGCAGACATTACTTCGTAATATGTTTCTAAAGAAACGGGATAAAGAGGAGTTGTAATGCGTCTTCATGATTATCTTGAGTACTATGCCCAGGTTCAGCCCGACGTCACGTTCTGTGAATTCGTTGAACCAAACAGTACACAAACTATGAGTTATGCCGAGGCTAATTCCCGGGCCAATCAGATGGCACGAGCAATGCTTGATCAGGGCCTGCAGTTTGGCGATAGATTCACTTATCTATCCCGAAATAGTACCGACATGATCCTGATGTTTTATGCGGCAGCCAAAATGGGCGCAATACCTATTCCCTTAAACTATCGGTTAGCGCCCCGGGAGTGGTCATATATCATCAATGACTCTGAAGCCACGCTGCTGATTGCAGACGCTGAATACATTGATAGCATCCAGGGAATCCACAACGAGCTGGAGCATATCAAACACTATGTGGCAGTGGGAGGCGGCAATAATTCTGATCAATGGATAGATCACGAAAGTTGGATAACGCAAAACAATGATGCCAATCTGAACCTTCGAATCAATGAAGAAAATCAGCTCTATCAGATGTACACCAGTGGCACGACAGGTTTACCCAAAGGGGCCATGATTTCCCATCGATCGATTGATAACAATCTAGGCATGTTACGTCGCCTACTTGGTCTTGGGCGTGAAAATGAGCGTATGTTGACCGTGATGCCTTTGTATCATGCAGGCGGCGCGGTTCTCAGTATGGCAGGAGTGTCCGAAGGGGCAACGATGGTGCTCCACAAGGATTTCGATCCAACAGCGACCATCGACAGTATGGCCAATGATGGCATCACCATGGGATTACTGGTTCCTGCCATGATTCAGGCGTGCCTGGTTGAGGTACCCGATATTGCCGAAAGGAAATTCCCGAACCTGGCAATCATGTGTTACGGAGCCTCGCCTATCGCCGAAGAAACCTTGCGCCAAGCCATCAAAGTGTTTGATTGTGATTTCGTTCAAGTATTCGGTATGACCGAAACAAGCGCCGTTGCAACTGCATTGTTACCAGACGATCATCAAAAGGCGTTAGCGGGCAACCCGGAGTTGCTGTTATCAGCTGGCAGGCAAGTACTAGGTACTGAAATCAAAATATTCGATGAACATGGGGTCGAGGTATCCCGGGGTACGATAGGTGAAATCGCCATTCGTGGCCCCCAGGTAATGATGGGATACTGGCATCTCGATGAAGCCACGACCAAATCAATCAAGGATGGTTGGATGTTTACTGGCGACGCCGCCACCATGGATAAGGATGGCTACATATACATCCAGGATCGAATCAAAGATATGATTGTTTCCGGCGGTGAGAATATCTATCCCCGTGAAATTGAAAATGCACTATTTGAACATCCAGACATCGCTGACGTGGCTGCGATCGGGGTGCCATCAGAGAAATGGGGCGAATCGATCCTTGCGTTTGTCGTTCCCAGAGATGGGGCTTCACTAACCACAGAACAACTAATTGAATTTTGCCGCGAAAGACTGGCTGGGTTTAAGGTGCCACGACAATTTGAATTCATTGATTTGTTACCACGCAACGCCAGCGGTAAGGTATTGAAGAAAGAGTTGCGAGAGCCTTATTGGCAAGGCATTGATCGACGGGTGGGTTAGCAGAATTATTGTCGTTGGCACCCTGCACCCAACGTCTCCAATCGGCCTTTGGCAACGGCAGCGGTATACATACTCTTACCCATGTATTTCCAACCCCGCATGTTGGTTTTTATGCCTGAACGGCCAGGAACCGCTATTCTGCCTGCTTGACCACCACCTGGAAGCCTGAGATTCTATTCCCGCGTCGCGGAGAGGCCCGTTGGAAATACCGTTTGCTGCCTACAAGGGTGATGCTGCCTATATATTCGTGTGTTATTCCCACGATGACCAAGATGTCGTATATCCCGAGATTCTGTGGTTAGGCGAACAAGGCG
Organism: Gammaproteobacteria bacterium; assembly: GCA_027292925.1. Lineage (GTDB taxonomy): Bacteria > Pseudomonadota > Gammaproteobacteria > Pseudomonadales > Azotimanducaceae. The sequence continues at coordinate 1,131 of JAPUGI010000044.1, read as the reverse complement.
TTAACATTTGGTACGACGAAGGTATTTTAGCGGGTAAGGCGTGGCGTGGCGAGATTGCTGAAGCTATTCAAGGCGCATCTAAATTCCTCTACTACATTTCTCGAGCATCTCTGAAATCAGCACACTGCAACCGTGAAATTGAATACGCAATTGACCGCGGCCTTGAAATCGTTCCGGTTTATCTGGACAAGAGCACACTGACCCCCGATCTGGATCTTGTGCTACATCGGGTCCAAGCACTTCATCACGCAAAAGATGCGGACTACAAGCGTCGCCTGTTGGAGGTATTTGGCCAATCGATTGTGCCTCGAGGCTCTGCAACTATCGATCAGTCAAAACGACATTTTCGTCGGTACCTTCTGTTCGGCGTGACGCTCGCTGGTTTGATTAGCTTAGCCACGTGGTACTTGCCAATTCTTCAAGAAGCTCCTTTGTCTGTAGCAGTGTTGGCGTTTTCGAACCAGAGTGATGATCAGAAATTGGGATATTACGCTGACGCATTGGTTGAAGATATTTCGAGTGGGTTGTCAAGAACCAAACGCCTACAGGTCGCGACCCGGACATCCACACAGCAGTCTGCCGGCGCTGCAGAGCTCTCAACGGCCTATCTTGTCGAGGGAAGTGTCAGACGGTCCGGTGAGACCGTGCACGTGTCGGTCAGCTTGGTGCGCGCAGATGATGGCTTGCAAATCTGGACACACAGCTACGACGAACCATATGCCGAAGTCGTCGATATAGATGTTTCTCTAGCCCCCAACATCGCGCTTGCGGTCGAAAACATGGTGTTGCTGGATTGGACCTTCGACAAAACCTATGCGACACAAAACGCGGAAGCCCGACAACTTTTTCTCACCGCACGACGTCAGTGGACGGAAGTGCACCTAGGCACCGGAGACTGGCGTGTGATGGTGCGGAATCTAGAACGAGCGTTGGAACTAGAGCCGAATTTTACGATGGTTGAAACCGGCCGCCCGTCAGCTGATCCGTACCTGGGTTTGGCTATGGCCTACGCGAACCGACTCGGATTCAGCATTGGTGTGCAACAGGCGCTGCCAAAGGCACGCGACGCTATCGACCGTGCACTGCGTCTCGAACCCGAAGGTGGCCATATTCTCGTCAGCCTGGCTCAAA
>JAPUGI010000043.1 GCA_027292925.1 Gammaproteobacteria bacterium | reverse complement strand
TTCTCGGAAACGATATGTGCTTTCTCTGAATAATGGTCGACCAGTTGTTGTTTCAGATGGGTTAACGACATAGCCCGGATCGCGTCCGGGTTTAATCGTAACCCGGTATAACTGTTAAAACCCAGGGTTGTTTCAGGCTCTGTAAGTAGAAGTAACGCATCATCGCTGAATGTGCATATACCTTGTGATAAAAAGCTGGCTGCCAGCGTGGATTTACCTGTTCGTGAATCACCACAGAAAATACAAAGATCATCGCTGTCCAAAACTATGGAAGAACCATGCAGGATGAGCTCACCTAGTTGACCCAGATATCTGGGTATCACCTGATCAAGAAGCAAGTGACGCAGGGTTCGCACTGGAATGTCGCCAGCATGGTAAGTAATTACGCTGTTTTCCGGTTGAATGGAAAAGGTTGCCAGTTGTGGAAACTCAAGATGATAGGTGCTTTCCGATTTCCCGCTTCTCACGGTGGTGATATTGCTGGCATCTTTCCATTCATGCAGCCATGTAATGTTAGCTGACGCCTTTTGAGAGTATATCGTTATGTCGGGTGAATTCGCCGAAGCTATGGATTCAAGCTCTGGAAATTCGAGATCCGAGCAGACTGACATTCCGAATATGCTCAGCACTATCCGTATTCCAGAATCAGTTTTTTTACAAACTTTTCTGCATTCTCAGCAGTCGTAAAATCCTCGGGGTGATGCTCCAGCAACCAATTTACGATTTGCTCCGTCGACCGGTTTTGGTTAAATTTTTCCAGGAGCTCAAGCACCATGCTTCCCTTTGATGTGAGAGTCGGACAGTAATTATTTGATTGCCTGGACAAATCCTGAGGCATGACCGGTGAGGAAAGAAAAGTGGATTGTCGTTGCGCAAGCGTATCCGTCGAAGTCGTCCAGGTCCAGTCTCCGAATTCAGGTCTTTCGAGCTTGAAAGACAGCTCGCACCCTTTCTCCAAATTTACCGGTGTCTGTAACGGCAAAAATACCTGACTCCAATGTGTTTTCTCTGCCTCTGGCGCGGTCGAGAGTATCTCCTCGCCAATGTTGAGATCAAACCAGCCGATCCATCCATGGCAAACACCTGTTTGCCGGGTTTCAAAGTTGATCTCCTGTTTACAGGACGCGCTTACCGCTGTTCTGAAATCTAACGCCGACAGGATCTGGGGATCGGCGAGGAAATTTAGCGCTGCCGTGTCGAATTGATCATGGTAAAGATCATTGACCGCATAATTTCTTACAGCGTTATAGTCGATTCCTAATATATTTGATGCCCAGGAGCCGACATGGTGATGGTATAAAAACTCCGCTTCCACGGGTGCAATGAACATTTTCCCAAGATGAGGGATCAGCGTCCCCCCGGGTTTCAAATACTTGTCTCTGGCGTGGAAGAGTGCGGGAAGAAGATTTTCGGTCAGAAGGAAATTACCCGCCATCACAGACACTATAAGGTCTATCGATTCAGGCAAGTCGATGTCTTCGATTCTGCCAGATATGAACTCCAGTCTTGGTAGTAAATTATTGTCAGCAGCAATTTTTTTTGAAATTTCAAGCAGCGGAGAAGGATCCACCATATAAACTTTTTTTGCACCGGACATGGCGGCTATTAGACCATGGATACCAAGTCCTGAACCCAGGTCCAGAACAACACATTCATCGTCCACATTCTGCTTAATTGCGCGGGCATAGATGTCATTTCTCTGATTGTCAAAAATCATGGCATGATGTTCCTGGACTGTATCGTAGCGGCTCATTTGCCAGGGCTGTCTTTGATATGAATTAAGCCAGAGTCGAGAAGTTGTTCGAGCAATTCGTCCAGGTCCCTTTCGAGCTCTGATCTCTCGATGTCATACACCTGCTCCAGGCCATTCAATATCTCGATTCGGTTACTAGTATCGTGAAGTAGTTGCCAAATTTTGGTGCCGACCTGGTTTAGTCCAAAGTAAGCTTCCCCGTTGAGGTCAAGAATGACGGTCTCGCCCCCAATTTCCTGGGAAATTGCTTCGCTGGAGATGATAAATTGCTGATTCATCCTGGGTTTCTACGAAAGTCGAGTACCGTTAATATATCAAATCCTGAACGCTATTTAGGAATATAAGTTGAGCCATGGAACAAGTTATCGAACAAATCACCAGAGCGATATTTGCTGGAAATGCAGCCCCATGGCACCTCATTGTTGATCAAAAAGGGTTTTTGTCCGAAGTAGAAACACACGATATTGGGCCTCTGTTGGTGTACAAGATGGAATCTTTGCCATCCTCATCGTGTATCAGTGAATTCGTGTCCGATGAATTACAGCGAATGGCCCGAGACCAGTTAGTTAATGATGCGCTGATAGAAAAGGAGTTAATCAGGGTTCTGCAATCACTTGGTACGGAGGGTGTAAGAGTCCTCGTCATGAAAGGCTCTGCCTTGTCGATGTCGATATATCCTCGTCTGGGTTTGCGCCCCAGATGTGACACCGACCTTCTCATCTCCTCTTCGGACAGTGATCAAGTGGCGAAGAATATGCGACAGCTAGGATATCTGTTGTCACCGGTGACATCGGGTGATGTCGTGAATTCAGCACGGATTTTTACCAAAGCTGGTCCATTTGGGACTACCCATGTATTTGACGTACACCTTGACCTGAGTAGCTACAAACATCGTTTCAGTGACGAAATGCAATTTGAAAAACTATGGGCTTCGTCGATACCAGTTGGTTCACAGGCCATCAGGTCGATTTCCAGACATTATGCTTTGTTACTGGCTTGCTTTCACCGCGCCGTGCACTTTTCTCATACAGGTGAAAGGCTCATCTGGTTATATGATGTACACCTGTTGATACAGTCTATGAAAATTTCCGAGATTAAGAGTGTCATATCATCTGCGAGAAAATATCATATTCAGTCTTTAGTCCAGGATGCGTTGCGACAGTCGAGATATTGGTTCGGTACGGAAGTTAGTCTGGATAATTTTGGAGTTGATCTTTCTAGTGAGGACATCGAACTCTCTGAAATTCTTTTTTGTAACAATGAGAAAAGAAGTATCAGGCTGAAAACGTTAAACGAAGTTGGCCATCTTGTGTCCTGGAGGGAGAAATTTCGTTATCTTAGCTATCGGGTCTTCCCGCCGGTCGATTATATGCTTGATTTGTACGACACGAATAGAAAGTGGGCTTTACCCTTTTTGTATTTGCACCGTTTTCTGAAGGGACTGTCTATTTTTCTGGTGCCTTAGCACCTTCGTTGGGAAAAGGCGAGTAAGTGCCGAGTTCTATGTCTCCAATGACCACATGTGAGCCGCAGGTTAACCAGGCATGTGTTTCCAGCATACCATCGTCTTGTGAGCGAGCCCCAAGATTCAACTCCGTAGGGATGGCGAATAGGCGGGCTAACAAAAAAACAGATAAACTTTGCACGAGGCAGTTGGATTCCCACGGTGTATGGTATGAAACGTTTTGAACGACTCTTGCGATGCGTGTGCAGCGATCAAGTTCATTAATGTCAGGTTGAGTTGTTGCTGAACGAGTAATCCTGTGGATCTGTTTGAATGGGACTATGAAAACAAAAATACGCACCAGACCGGTGAGCAGAAAAGAAACTGGTAAGAGGCTGATCTCGAGAATCTGCAAGTTGTACATAAACTCCTAAATGCTTTCTGATCCAACCGGGAGAAGCATGAATATTAAGGCAATTATCTTGCTGTGACGAGGGTGGTATTCTCAGATAACATCGTTTTTGCGTCGACATAGATGCAGATGAAGGTGGTATTAAAAACTGGATCAATGATAGCCGTGTCGCTGGTTTTAGCGCCGAGCTTCAGGTAGCCACGCAACAGCGTTGGTATTCCTTTTGTCGCGCTTTCATAATCAGTCCTGTGAGATGACATATCTGCGATCTTCACATGATTTGTAACTGGTATCGGCATCAATTCATTTGGCGCGAGGTTGTTTTGATAGAGATAGGTGAGTACATCACGATGTTTATCGATATCTGTTCCCGGAAAACTGGCGCATCCAAACATTACATCAATCTTGTTGGTAACAATAATCTGCATGGCATACTTCCAGATTAGCATCAAGATGACACCGTTACGGCCCCTCGGGTCAATGCAGAATCTTCCAAGTTCCAACATGCTCGGGTAGTGATTGCGAAGAGCAGAAAGATCGAAAGCTTCCTCGGTATAAAATAATTGATCTTCAACCAGGGAAAGATTGCTGACCAATCTCAGGGTACCGACAACCTTCGAAGGCTTATTCTTGTTGTCAACCACGATGATGTGATGAGCACAATCATCCCATTGGTCAATATCGGCTTTATTCTTTACTTTGTGCAGGTCCGGACGGCCGCCTTTTTCTGCGTACATCACCTGATAACGAAGTTTTTGAGCCTGCAATATTTCCTGGGGTGAGTTGGTAAGCCTGGCTTCATAACGCCCTGCGATAACCGGAACCAGCGTTGTCGAAAAGGAGGAGAGCTGGGGTGATAGTTCACTCATGGTTGTAACCAAACGTATTTTGCCTAGTGCTCAGAAACATCATTCACTGGACTCTGGGTATGCTATTTAGTCTATTCACGGAAAGGACATAAAAAATTGTGTAAAGAACGCCTATGAAGAAACCGGGTGCTATTGTCATGAGGATTTCTGGTGTACCGAATAACCAGTGAATCGCATAGGCGGTGACAAATGTAATTACCGAAGTAACTAAAATTGTGAAAACCGTTTGTCCTTTTATTGACTGAAAACTGGTCAACAGATACTCCATCAATAGCGTTGTAGAAAGGGTCAGAACCAGGCTGTAGCTTCCCTGGACCAGACCTGCCCGCATGCCTATGTCGAATCCATGTGTCAAGTTTATGTAGTAAG
>JAPUGI010000042.1 GCA_027292925.1 Gammaproteobacteria bacterium | reverse complement strand
CGAGGACGACCGGTTGAAAGTGATCCATTTCTATGGCCAGCTTTCCAGTGGCGAACTGGTGCTCCGGGATCAATCCAGTACAGGTTCTTCCGACATGTTAGGTGCCACACGTTTGCTGGCGAACGTGTCGCGGTTTCCATTGACCATGCTACTGCTGCTGGTGAATGTTCTGCTCTTTCCTGTCAGCCTTAGCGTTAGTCAGGGTGATTTTTCCGGATTATTCGCGCAGATGACGTTTCTTGATTTTGACGTTAATGGCGATGAGATTTATTTTGCAGATCTTTCCTACACCCTTGAAAGTCACCAGTACTGGCGCCTGCTGACACCCATGTTCATCCACTTCGGCTGGATTCATATTGTATTCAACTTGCTCTGGGTGTGGGAAATTGGTCGACGTGTCGAAATGATCAGTGGCAGCTCTGTTTTGTTGTTAGTGACGATTGTCAGCTCACTGGGTGCCAATATTTTGCAGTATGTGATGACCGGCCCGGGGTTATTTGGCGGCATGTCCGGTGTTATCTTCGGTTATCTCGGCCATAGTTTCATCTGGGATAAACTGGTGCCAGACAGAACTATGGGGTTACGGCCTGGTATTTACGTCTTCATGATGGCGTTTTTGGCAGTAGGTTTCACCGGCGCCATTGATTTATTGGGGATGGGGTCCCTGGCCAACGGTGCACATCTTGGGGGACTGCTGGGCGGCCTGCTTACAGGAGTTGTAGCTGGATTGTTGCAGCGCTTCGTCTCTCCCCGGACGTGAACTCAATTTCGTAGGAAGTGAATTTTCGCAAATTGATAACGCCAACATCAAAAATCAGGTACTGCCCCTTGATGCCATACAGCACGCCTCCAACTTCGGGTGTTTTATCAAAACTCATGGAGACAACTTTGGTCGGGTACTGCTGCACTGGATAACGAAAGGTTTGTACATCAGCGTTATTGATGGGCTGGATAGCCTGCAGACCAAAACGATTTCGCAGTGTATCCAGATCACCTGAGACATCCTGCATCAGCCGATCCCGGATCTTGATGAGATCCACATGCGCATCGTCAGCTTTCAACATGCGTTGCCATTGCGTTTTGTCACTGATGTAGTTTTTGAAGGCTACCTCTACAAACCCGGATTGTTGGCGTGTTTGTACAGCGATGACAGGTAATGCTTGTACCGCGCCCTGGTCGATCCAGCGGGCTGGCAGGTTCTCCTGTTTGGTAATGCCCACCTTGACCCCGGAGGAGTTGGCGATGTAAACAAGATGCGCATCCATGCAAAAGTTCATAGCGAAATCGTTATCCCGGCAGGTGCCTTCAGCATAGTGGCATCGCTCCGGGCTCACCACACAGAGATCACACTGGGCCAGTTTCTTGAAACACGGGTAGCAGTAACCCTGGCTGTAACTCCTCTTTGTAACACGCTGGCAGTGGAGACAGGTGATTATACCGGAGTAACTGAGTTTGATGGTGGAGCCAATATAGGGATTGAGATGAATCTCTTCATCATCCAGCCGCAAGTAATAATCGATCGGATCATTGTGCTGACTAGCCATTTTTCGAAGGAAACCTCGCATCGGGTGAGTCTATCACCAGCCCGTTCGTCATACCTGTTTTCGCAGGAATGACGTTGAAGAGAAGGAATGACGGGCAGGAATAACGTATCATCCGCCCCTCAGATTCTGGAGAGAAATAGCATGAAAGAAGGTCAGCCACAGGCGATCAACTTAAAGGACTATAAAGTCCCTCCTTATCTCATTGAAGAAACAAAACTGCATGTGGATATTCATGAAGACGTGACCAGCGTGACCACCACGCTCAAAGTTAAGCGTAATCCAGATTCAACTGAAGATAAGGCCGACCTGGTTCTGGATGGCGGCGCCGATCTGGTAACAAGGTCTATTGCCATAGATGACAGGGAACTCCTGTCCAATGAATATGGCATTGATGAAGAAAAGCTGACGCTCTATGGCGTGCCTGAATGCTTTGAGCTCAAAACCCGGGTCGAAATTAAACCGCAAAACAATACCATGCTGGAAGGGCTGTATAAGTCTGGTGAGATGTTCTGTACACAATGTGAAGCGGAGGGTTTCCGCCACATTACCTGGTATGCAGACCGTCCCGACGTTATGTCGACGTTTGAGACCACCATCGTGGCGGATAAATCGTCCTATCATGTTCTACTGTCCAACGGCAACGCCATCGATAGTGGAGAAGATGGTGATCGTCACTGGGTTTAGTGGCATGACCCGTTCAAGAAACCCGCTTATCTGTTTGCGCTTGTGGCGGGTGACTTACAGCATATCGAAGATAAATTCGTCACCCAGAGCGGCCGCGAGGTGACCTTGCAGATATTCACCGAGGCTCACAATATCGACAAGGTGGCTTACGCCATGACCAGCCTGAAAAATGCCATGGCCTGGGATGAGAAGGTTTATGGCCGTGAGTATGATCTCGATATTTTCATGATCGTGGCGGTGGAGAGCTTCAATATGGGCGCCATGGAGAATAAGGGGCTCAACATTTTCAATACCTCCTGCGTGCTTGCCCGTCCTGATACCACCACGGATGCTGGGTATCAGCGGGTGGAAGGTGTGGTGGCGCATGAGTATTTCCACAACTGGTCCGGTAACCGGGTGACCTGCAGGGATTGGTTCCAATTGAGTCTTAAGGAAGGCTTTACCGTGTTGCGGGACCAGCAATTTTCATCCGACATGGGTTCAGCTACCGTTTGCCGCATCAATGACGTTGCTACATTGAGAACCGCGCAATTTCCTGAAGACGCGGGTCCAATGGCGCATTCAATTCGTCCGGACTCCTATATTGAGATTAATAACTTTTACACGGCAACGGTGTATGAGAAGGGTGCGGAAGTGGTCCGCATGATCAGCACCCTGCTTGGACCGGACAGATTCCGCCTGGGAACCGACCTGTATTTCGATAGGCATGACGGCCAGGCAGTGACAACTGAAGATTTTGTGAAGGCGATGGAAGATGCCAACGATATAGATCTGTCGCAGTTTCGACTCTGGTATCGCCAGGCGGGGACACCGGTGCTGGCAATCAGCAGCGACTATGATGAAGGTGCCAACACCTACACTTTGCATGTGGAACAGGCCTGCCCCGCAACACCGGGGCAGGAATCGAAAGAACCATTTCATCTGCCGTTATCTTTGGGGTTGCTGGATGAATCCGGGCAAGATATTGCACTTGAGGAGAACCGTCGTCCTGCCTGTCCTGAGGGAGCGCAAGCGAGTGCCAGGAAGCGTGATCTGGTACTGAACATCACCCAGGACAAGGAATCTTTTACTTTCGAGAACATCGAGAGTAACCCGATACCGTCGCTGTTAAGGGGATTTTCTGCCCCCGTGAAACTCGAGTACGACTACACCAGGGATGAGCTGATGTTCCTCATGAGTCACGACAGTGACGGTTTTAATCGCTGGGAGGCGGGACAACGGTTGGCAGTTGATGTGATTCAGGAAATTGTCAGACAGATCCAGACGGGTGCGGAGATTGTAGTGGATGATCGCCTGGTCAAAGCCTGTGAAAATAATCTCAACCAGGCGATTGAACATGATCGTGATGGATCGATCGACAAAGCCATGATCGCCACTATGCTGGTGATGTCACAGGAGACGTATCTGGCTGAACTGGCAAAAGTCGCCGATGTCGATGCTATCCACCAGGCGCGTGAGGCTGTTCGCGGCGAAATAGCAACGCGGTTAAAGGGCTTGCTGTTATCAGTCTATAAACTCAACCAGGATGCTGGCCAGTATCAGCTTGACGCCAAAGCCATTGCGCGGAGATCGTTGAAAAATATGGCGTTGAGCTACTTGATGCAACCTAACGACACTGAAATGGTGAGTTTGTGTATCCAGCAGTTCGAAAAGGCTGACAATATGACAGATACCAGTGCGGCGATTCGTGCGTTGGTAAATTCGGGAGCAGAGACTGCACAAGCAGGGAAGGAGAAAGCACTGACCGGGTTCTTTAATCACTGGTCCGATGAGGCGTTGGTGATTGACCAGTGGTTTTCAATTCAGGCAGCCTGCCCACTCCCTGACACGCTGCAGCGAGTCAAGACCTTAATGACGCATAGTGCTTTTGATATGAAGAACCCGAACCGAATGCGATCTCTGGTTTCGACATTTGCCTTCCAGAACAATGTCAATTTTCATCAAAGGAATGGTGGAGGTTATGTCTTCCTTGCGGACCGCGTAATCGAGTTAGACGCGATCAACCCACAGATGGCGGCAAGAATTTTATCTCCGCTCACCCGATGGGGTAAATATGATGAGCAGAGACAAGACTTGATGAAGGCTGAGCTAAATCGGATTCTAGAGACGGAAAACCTGTCTGAAAATGTGTTTGAGGTGGCGTCTAAGGGCCTTAAACCCGTAGAGGTCCTGAAGCCGCAAAGCGGCTGAAGGATGTTTGAGCGCTTGGGCGCTCAAACAGGATTCAGCGTCCCGAGCAAAGCGGATTGGGGGTCCTTGGTTTCACGGGTGGTCCTGAGTTCGCTCACAGCTTTGCGTAGCTCACCCCCCTGCCAGGTACCGTGTTCGCCCGGCGAGTAAAGTGCCAATTCCAGGTCTTCTAGTGCTTGAGTGAATGCTTCGCTGTTTGCGATGCTCTTCAGGTCCTGGATGCATTCGATCGGCGGAAATCTTGCCGTACCCCAGAGAAACAGGTGGCGGTGGGTTTCGGCGGCATTATTGGATTTACATGCCGTGCTGAGACTCTTAAAGGCACGAATTTCATCCGGGGTTTCGAAGGACGGTAGTGAAGCTTCCGGCTCATCTTCCAATTCTGCCAGCCTTGATTTTACTGACCACCATTGCCATGTCGTCAGCAGCCACATAAGGCCAAAGGCAATGGCAAATATCATCCAATAGGGCGAGCTCGCTGATTGGGGTGCGTTTTGTGTTTCGCGACGGGTGGCTGTAACAGGAATGGTCGGCGCCACTGAAACAGATCCGATGGCTGGGAGAACGGTGTATGTGGCTTCCGGGATAATGGCAACCTCTGGTCTGTCCGTCTCTGTATTCCACCAGGGGATCCGGATTTCCGGCAGGGTCAAACGGCCTTCTTCAATCGGCACAATACCGATGGTCGTCGTATTGGTTGCGATAATGCCATCCGCACCCGCCTGTTCAGTTGAATCCGGTGGGTCGGCGTAGGTTTTTGCATTGTCGAGATCAAGGTCTGCAAATGGTGGCAGTAGCGAGGCCGCGAGACCTGTTGCCGACATGGAAAGAATCCTGTTAACCGGCTCTCCCACATGGAATATTGGATCTTCGGCCCAGGTTTCCTCGAGTGAAAATTGTTTTGCAGGGATCCAGTCGCCACCGGCAAAGTTCTCCGGAATGGTTTTGACATTGATCACATGTTTTTGTGAAATAGCACTGATTCTCTGACGTTGAGAAAACAGGCTGCGCTGACCTCTTGAACCGACAAAGGTTTCTCGAGGAATTACCAGTACACCGCTTTTTTGTGGAAAGATTGCGTATTGCTTTTCCAGCACGAAATAGCGGCGGTTGTTAATAATCGATTCGTATCTTTTTTCCGACTCGATGGTTTCAATGACTGCATCCTCGATTTTTGGCGGCGCCGGGAAATCACCGGAAATGGATTCTGCATACAGCAGTTTCACCGTGTACAACACCTGGGCCTGGACGTAGGTGTTTTTCGTATCCACGTGCGTCTCGAAAAACACCTGCTGGTTCATGCGCCTGGTCTCTGCGAATGATCGTGGCACCGACTGGATGGGAATGGCCGACGTTACGTCGTTACCTAGCCGAATAGGCGGGATCGACAGGCGACCCAGACGTTTCGCACGCAAAGTCAGAACATAGTCCATGCGGACGCTGCTGGTTTGCCTGCCGTTGATGAAACTGATGGAGCTACTCTGTTGAGTCTGGGTGCTGATGATTTCGAAGTCTCGACTGATGCTGGAAAAATCCGGTTCACTGTCAGGTTTGCCGCCGCTTACCCGAATTGTCAGTGTCAGCAGGTCAAACTCGCTGATTGTATTCCTGTCGACGGTCGCAGTCACCGCGGCATTAAGCGTTACACTGAACAGTGAAAACACTAGCAACATCCCAATTTTCATTTTATTACCAGTCTGCATCGGAGTTATTCCGTGATATGTTGCCCTGGCGGAGGTTGTCTTCGTATTGTTGCTTAAACTTGCGCCTCAGCAGGCCGCCGGGATCATCAGGCACCCGGCGTAACCATTGTTGCAGTGCCTGCTGTTCTTCCGCATCCAATTTTGCATCCTCTTGCGCCATTTGCTGGTTTTGTGGTTCCCCATCTTCCTCTTCTGATTGTTCCTGCTCACCTTCTTTTTGTTCATCACTGGATTGCTGTTCATCCTGATCGCTACCAGCCTGTTGCTCGTCGCCACTATCATCCTGCTCGGACTGTGATTCCTGGTCACCCCGTTCCTGGTCAGGACTTTCGTTTTGTTCACCGTCTTCACTTTGCTGTTGCTGCTGTTGTGACAACAGTTCTTCAATCAGTCGCTTGTTGAAGGTTGCGTCCTCGTGATCAGGCTGGATTTCCAGGGACTGTGTATAAGCTTCGATGGCTTCCTCAAATCTACCTTGTTTCGCCAGTGAGTTACCCAGGTTGTATCTGGCGTCGCTGCCATCAACAGTAGCGAATTTATTACCGGCATCTGAGAAATTTTCTCCTCTATAAAAGGCTGACCCTTTCCACCCGGGATGCTCAAACAATCGGGACGCCTCATTTGCCTCTCCGTTGTCCAGTGCGGTCATGGCCTGCTGATCACGAGTTTGCCAGAGGTCATCCCAGAGTCCGGCCATGGCTGGTTCTGGTGGCAAAAGGAGAAGCAGCGCCAGTCCCCATATCCAACCTCGACGAAAAGCCAGGGACGCTAGGGGCAACAAGAGGAGCAAGAGCCAGGCCCATGTTCAAACCAAACGTCGTAGTCCGGTTCCAGTACGCGGAATGTGTCGTTCGAAAGCCGCCGATCCTCAGCAAGCAGTTAGGCAAGGTCATAGTCAGCCT
>JAPUGI010000041.1 GCA_027292925.1 Gammaproteobacteria bacterium | reverse complement strand
GCCCAGAAGGAAGGCCACGACCCAGATCCAGATTGAGGTTTCTCCTGGCGTGGCGGCAAAATAGAGGCCAAAAAAAGTCACTGCACTGAGCCACATGCCAAACGCCCAGATTTTTTTCTTGCCAAATGTTTTTGCAAGACGTATCCAGATAGGAGTGAAGGCAAATTGGGGGACGATATAAACAACCAGCAGAGGAACCATCAGAGCCTGCATGGGTACCACATATTCGACAAGGTAAGGCACTAACATGCCGACGCTGGCGGCCCCAAAGGTCTCAATTGCAAACACGATTAGTAGCAACAAGGCATGTTTGTTTCTGAAGACATCGAGAATCGACGCCAGGATTTTTGCTCCACCTCTCCCCTGGTAGTCGAGCCTTTCTGGCAACATTCTGGTGGACCAGAGGATAATGCTGGTTACGCAGAATCCGGAGAAAAGCGATAACAGGAACGCGAAGGTTCGTTTGTCGTCGGTCATATTCATGAACTGCAGGGAGATCAGGCCAAGTAATGAGCCGATCGCGCCAATCATATGGGCATAACCATACAGGCGGGTCCGTTCGTGATAATTGGGCGTTAGTTCTACCCCGATTGCACTATGGGGCACATAGAAAGCGGTACTGGCAGTTTCATATACCAGCAGCGAAATTGCCATCCAGAAAATCGTCCCCATGCCGCCCAGGAATGTGGGGGGTGACCAGATCATGATTAGGCCTATGCCCATGGGGATCGCCGAGAAAAACATCCAGGACCTGCGTCGTCCGTACCTGGAGCGGGTTCGATCGGAAAGGTAACCAACCAGAGGATCAGAAAACGCATCCCACAATCGCGAAGCGGCGATGAGTGAACCCATGACGGCAGGTGCGATCAGCAATACGTCGGTCGCGAATTTCATCATGTAGGTGCCGAACAGCAGCCCCATGATGCCAAAACCAATTCGCGGCAGGGAGTAGGCCCAGATGACGCCAAGAGAAAGTTTCTCAGCCCGACTGCACCAATGGAGGAATCGGACGTGCTGGCTACACCGGTGGAAACGGTCGATTGATCATTCACAATTTTTTAGGCATTCGAAAAGGATAAATAGTTTAACGACGCGTTATCACTCATCGTCAATTGATCAGGTGTGAGTCAGAAGGGAACCCCAGGTAATGTTTGCCTACCAGGCTGTAGATTTCCGGGCGACCTTGCAGATGTTGCGTTATGACGTGCATATCCTGGAACCGTTTTTGTATTTCCTGGTTTTCAAAGATGCTGTCTGAGCTGCATAGATCGTATGCAAGGTCCGTAACCTCCCTCGATTGCCGAATTACGTGTGTGGCAGCGAGTCGTAAGCTTATCCTGTCTTCCAATGAGCAATGGCCCTGCTGGTTCACCGATTGCCATGCCGATTCGACCTGCTGCCGCAGGTATGCATCTGCAGACTGCCAGAGTGCTTCAGATTCCCCCAGGGTATTTTGAGTCAGCAGGTTTTCACTCATGGCTTTTTTGTCAAAGCGCTTAATTTTCTTCTGTAGCTTGTCAATGGTGAAATCGATCGCTGCCCTGGAAACGCCCAGTGCAACTGCAGCAAAGCCACAGGCAAACAGCAGGTTCATCGGTATCTGGTACAGCGCAGGGTCGTCTTTTCGAATTTCTACATTTACCGCATACTCCTTTGGGATTTCCAGCGTTGAGACTGAGAATTCATAGCTACCCGTCGCCCTTAGCCCATTCACCTGCCAGTTGTTTTCGATTTCTGCAGCTTGTTTCGGGAAAAAGTGCCATAAGAAATTTCTGGCTTCGCCATTTTCTTTCACCGGTGCCACGCCCACCAACCAATCTGCATGGTTTATGCCGCTGCTGAAGGTCCAGGTCCCTGTGAGGGAATAACCAGCGTCTGTCACGATCGATTCGCACTTATCGGGTGGTCCATTGGCAAGAGTTACAGATGGGTCTTGCCAGATCTGCTTCGCAATTTCTGCTGATAACAGACGGGCCAGTGTGGACAGGACAGAACCCTGGTTAACACACCAGGCGGTGGAGCCGTCGGCTTTAGCGATCTCCTGAACTAGTTGAACATATTCAGGGAAGTGCATCTGCTGTCCACCCAGGTTTTCCGGTAACAACAGTGTAAAGTATTGACCGGATCTGAGCTTTGCAACGAGTGATTCCGGTAATGAAGTATCTGCTCCGGAGGAAAGACCGGTGGTGGCGATGTCTTCCAAAATTGAATGAGTCAACAAGGATCTCGAAAGTGAAGAACAGGCAATCTAGCATGTTGATGAACGCCCGTCATTCCTGCGGTTTGACGACTCGGCTTTACAAAGTCAGAGGTTCCCTGTGCATGGTTCACTACCACCGGTTAAGGAGGGAAGCTGTTATCCTGTTTGACGTTAAGTTTGATGGGGGAAAGTGATGGAAAACAGAAGACTTGGGAAATCTGGATTGGAGGTACCAGTCTTGTGCCTGGGTACGATGACTTTTGGTCTGCAGGTTGATGAAAAGCGTTCGAAAGCTATTCTGGATAAGGCCTACGATGTTGGCCTGATGTTTCTTGATACTTCCGATGCCTACCCATTAGGTGGCGACCGGGGGACCATTGGTGACACAGAAGCCATTCTCGGCCGTTGGATGAGTGACAAAGGTAATCGAGGCAGAATGCTGATTGCCACTAAATGTTTTGCGCCGACCCGTGGTGGACCTAACAACTGGGGCCTGTCGCGTCAACATATCATGGAATCGATTGATAAGAGCCTCGGCAGGCTCGGTACCGAGTATGTTGATATCTATCAGGCGCATGGTTTCGATCCATTCACACCTATGGAAGAAACACTGCGTGCATTTGAAGACCTTGTAACCAGTGGAAAGGTGCGCTACGTCGGTTGTTCCAATTATCCTGCCTGGCGTCTAGGTGAAGCTTTGCGCGCAGCCGATAAATTAGGGGTTACCGGGTATGTATCCGTGCAGCCACGTTACAATCTCCTCTATCGGGATATTGAAACAGAGTTACTCCCACTCTGTCGTGACACCGGAGTTGGGGTGCTTGTCTACAATCCACTTGCCGGTGGTTTCCTTTCCGGAAAGTACAGACCCGGACAAGATCCGGAACAAGGGACCAGATTTACCCTCGGTACTGCTGCGAGCCGTTACCAGGGCAGGTATTGGCATGACAGCCAATTTTCTGCCGTTGAGACATTGAAGACTATCGTCCATGAAAAAGGGCTCGATATGGTATCAGTCTCGGTGGCCTGGGTACTGGCTCAACCCGGGATTACCTCCGCGATTATCGGTGCTTCCAAACCGGAACAACTGGACGCGAATATTGAAGCACTGAATGTCGAGTTCGATGAGGAATTGAAAGAAGCCTGCGATGCTGCCTGGTGGACTTTACCACGTAGACCGGTTCAGGAAGGATACCGATGAGGTGGCTTGATCTGAGGTGGCTTGACCAGAGGTCAAACACCGACCCCGGCAGCAACTTGCCGTAGGCATGTTGCGAAAGGGCGTTCAGTCTTCCGGTTCTAAAACAGTAAGTGTTTTATGCGCAAGCACGGCGTCGTTATGCCTGATCTGGAATTCCCATTCGCCGGGCACAATTTCCCAGGGTCTGTCGAAACCAAAACCGTAGAAATTTTTTTCACCGAGTTTTACAGACATGGTTTCTTGTGATCGATTATAGACATCGCCCTGGGGTGAGATCAGACCTTCACCAGGGTAAACAATGATTCCGATGACCTCGATAAGTGCCCCTTTTGGCCTACTGTGGATGACATACTGAATTCCGAAACTGATGCCAACCTTTCCGGGAATTTCGTTCGTAAAATCGACGAACCTAACGTAATCCAGGGAGTCGGTACCCGGCCCAGTGGAGGTATATCCACGCTCAAACTTCTTGCCGTATCCCTCGAAAACGCCGAACGCTGTTATTTCAGCAGCCCGGACAACGATATCGCTTTGCGCGGTATAGGTGCAAAACAATGTAATTAGGAGTACAGGCCATCGAGCCTTCATGTTACCTCTGTGTTTTTCAGCGTATTGAGTAAACTGTATTCTAGTGTGTTATCAGATACATTTGAAATACGAAAGACGCAATTGATTCAACTGAAAAACAATTGGCCCCTGGAGCGGAACTCAGCTTACATTATCCAAGAGCCGCTGAGGGCTCTTATCCAGAAGCCGCTGAAGGCTCTTATCCAGAAGCCGCTGAAGGCTCTGGTTCACGATGGTGGTTGGTAATGAAGAAATTCTCGAGCCTGATTCTAACGCTATTTCTTACAGGCTGTGCCGTGCTGGTGGAACAACCTGATCCCGGGTTGTTGGCGGAAATATTGGGTAATCAATCAAACGGGGCTGTTTCGACAGTACAACCGGTGGACGTACTTGCCATGTCCGATGAATTGAAAACCTTTGTCGATGCACATATAGATCGTAAATGGCGGTCCAAAAAACGTCTGGAGAAGTTACGCAGCATCCTCTTTTCGCCTGATTTTTTTGCTATTGAATATCAATCGGGGGAGACAAAAACTGCCATCGAAACCTACCAAAGCAGGGCAGGTAATTGTCTGTCGATGACAAATCTTTTTATCGCCATGGCACGGTACAGTGGTCTCGATGCACATTATCATCTGGTCACCGCGAGACCGGAGTGGGACCAGTCTGGAAACACGCTGATTTGGATCCAACATATTAATTCGACGGGTGTTCTCCGAAACGGCGATCGATACATACTGGATTTTTTGCCACAACTTCGAGCCATGCGAGGCGAGATGGAAACAGTTTCGGATCAGTATGCCCAGGCAATCTACTACAGCAATCTTGGCGCTGAAGCAATTTTGAATGAGCAGTTCGAGAAGGCCCAGGGGTATCTGCGCACAGCGCTCAAAGTCGAGCCACGAATGGCGAATGTGTGGAACAATATGGGCGCCACACAGAACAGGTTGAAGCGGACTGATTTGGCCAAAGCGAGTTTTCAGCAGGCAATCTTCCTTGATGCTTTTAACAACACGGCGATGAGCAACCTGTCCCGTGTTTATTTTGCAGAAGGTAATGTTGAACGAGGAGATTTTTTTGCGGACAGGGTGGCAAGATACCGTAATAAAAATCCCTATTACCGTTATGCGAACGCCAAATCTGCGCTGGTGGTGAAAGACTATGCCAAAGCCCGTAAGGAACTAAATGCTGCTATTCGTTTAAAAAAAGACGAGGCAGAGTTTTTTGATGCGCTTGCAGAAGTTTATGGCGGTCTTGGAGACAAGGAAAAACAGTTAATCAGTCTCAGACTGGCGAAGTTGATCAGGGAAAAATCAACCACCGGGCGCAGTAGCCTTGAAATTTACCGTTCTGGCAATGTCGTTCTGCAATAAAAAACAAAAAAAGGAGGTGCCGAAGCACCCCCTTTTTGTCTAAAACACTGTCACTCCTGCGAAGCTTGTCCCGATACTGCGGAGGCAGGGAGCAGGAATCCGCGATTACAGATCGACACGAATACGTGTGTAATAGAAGCCGCCGTTAAAGCCCATGGGTGAAGCTTCCGGGTAGGTGTAACCCAGACTCAACACGCGTGGTTCCTTATCGGGGAATTCATCCAGCACGTTCTGCGCGCCGACGATAATCGTATAACGATCATTGAACGTATAGGCTGCCTCAACGTCCAGCACATATTCCTCACCGAAGGTGATGTCCTGGGCAGGATCGTTGTTGGGATCAGTCCAGTCATCATAGTAGCTCAGCCGAGCCAGGAGTCGCCAGTTACCGACATTGTGTACACCGGTCAGGTACCAGCGAGTCTCGGGCAAGGAGTCTTCC
>JAPUGI010000401.1 GCA_027292925.1 Gammaproteobacteria bacterium | reverse complement strand
TGGTTATCTGAACCCATAGAAGACGAGATACACCGACTGGAATTGAATCTGGCGATGTACGAGCAATTTCTTCTCAACGGTTCAAGATTCCCCGAGAAAACGAACAAGGCACGGCTGCAAGACTTTAGTCGTTTACAGGCTTTGAAAGCAAAGAGGGCCGCATAATGTACGGAAAGATATTCGATTCGATGTATGACAGCACCCTGGCAGATGATTGGCGTGCGTTGATTACCTTTCAGCAGATGATTGTGCTGTGCGATGCTGACGGCACGGTTGACATGACACCGCATTCAATCGCTAGACGCACTGGCATACCCATTGAACACATTGAAGCGGGGTTGAAGATTCTTGAAGCGCCTGATCCATATTCACGCACACCAGACCAAGAAGGCAGGCGCATTGAGCGGCTCGATGACCACCGACCTTGGGGCTGGTCAATCATCAATCATGCCTATTACCGGGCTTTGAAAGATGCTGGAACCAAGCGCGAAAATAATCGAATCAGAAAGCAGCGACAGCGTGAACGCGAAAAAGCAGCAGGTGAATGTCACGGCAAAAGCGTGACCAACTGTGACAGGTGTGACAGTCACGCAAAGTCACGCCATACAGATACAGATACAGATACAGATACAAACAATAGCGCATCTTTCGATGCTTTTTGGGATTTGTATCCAAGAAAAGTAGCCAAGAAAAAAGCACAAGTAGCCTGGAAGAAGCTACCACTGTCAAAACAAGAACTGGCAATAGCAGATATCAAGACACGATATCAAGGTGTGAATAAACAATTTATCCCCCATCCGACAACCTACATAAATGGTGAACGCTGGAATGACGAAATTAATGAATCAGGGAAAGAAGATTCAATCTTTAAACAGGCGGAGCGGGGTATGAAATGAAATTACTATCAGCCGACACCGACTTAATGGAATTTCAAGGCATGCAGGAGCAGCAGTATATCGCGCCCTTATCCGATTATATTGATGAAGTCAAAAATCGCATTGCTAACGGTCCGACCCAGTATGGCGAAAAGCTGCCCTGGAAAAAAACTTTTGACAACGTGAGACTGCGTCCTGGCGAGGTATCACTATGGGCCGGGATCAACGGTCATGGTAAGTCACTACTGCTTGGCCAAGTTATTCTATGGCTGCCCTCTGACCAACAATCTCTGATCGCCTCACTGGAAATGCCTCCGGCCTCTACGATCGAACGAATGTGCAGGCAAACTCTGCCATCTGGAATACCAACTGACAAATATATCGAGGAGTTTACTCAAGCCACCGAACACATCTGGATTTATGATCAAACGGACACTGTCCCGGTCGAACGTATGCTTGCGATGGTCAACTATGCAGCAAAGCAAATGGGCATGAATCACATTATGATCGATTCGTTGGTGAAATGTGGAATCGCACCAGATGATTACAACATGCAAAAATATTTTGTGGATCGGCTGTGCTGGATCGCCAAAACTAACAATGTGCATATCCACCTTGTCCACCACGTTCGCAAAGGTGATAAAGAGGGTAAGACTCCGGATAAATTCGATGTCAAGGGCGCCGGTGAGATCACAGATCTTGTGGACAATGTTTTTATTATTCATCGTAACAAGGACAAGGAACGAAAAGTTGAGGCCAATAAACCAGTTGATAAACTCGAACCGGACACCGTTATAGCGGTTGCCAAACAACGCCACGGAGGATGGGAAGGCACCATTCCCTTGTACTTCCACAAGGCAAGCCAGCAGTTTATGAGCGCACCAGATCACCCGTTACGCTGGACAAAGTAGAGGCTGAATTATAAATGTTCCTGACGCACGACGAACTCGAAGAATTGACAGACAGCCCACGCAAAGGCCGGCAGATTGAATGGCTGATGGATCATGGTGTCCGTTTTGTCACGTCCCTGTCCGGGAGACCAAAAGTTTTACAAGCAGAGGTAGAGCGAGTTATGCTGGGTGGATCTCGTAAGGAAAAACAACAACCAAACTTCGACCAACTCAATGGGTAGACACCGCACCAAGAATAGGAATCTACCATCACGGATGTATAAAAAGTACCGTGTTTACTACTATGTGGCCCGAGTTGATGGTAAAAATAAGTGGATAAGGTTATCTAGTGATTATCAGGAGTCATTGTATAAATATGCTGAATTAGAGGGGAACCAGCAAAATACTGGCCTAGTTAAAGACACAATTGATCGATATTCAGCAGAAATTCTCCCATCACAGTCAAAGAAAACCATTGAAACCAGACGATATCAGCTTAAAAAACTCAAAGCTGTCTTCGGTGACATGAAGCTGGAATCAGTTGAGCCACCCTATATTCAACAATATTTGGATGGGCGAGAGGCCAAAGTATCGGCCAATCGTGAAATCAAATTACTCTCGACGATATACCGTCATGCAATCACTTGGGGCCTGTGCAAATCTAACCCCTGTCAAGGCGCTTTCTACCATAAAGAGAAATCCAGGGATCGTTACATTACTGACGACGAATTACTAATAATCCACAAAAACGCGGACGTTATGTTTCAATCTATTATTGACCTAGCGTATCTTACCGGCATGCGTCGGGGAGACATCCTGGGTTTAAAGCTGGTGGACATCGATGATGATAAGGGGATCTATAACCAGCAAAACAAGACTGGCAAAAAGCAATTATTCACTTGGACGCCTACTTTAAGAATAGTGATCGCCAACGCCAAACGTGCAAGAAAGACCCGAAACTTGATCTATCTCTTTACTAATTCCCACGGGCAAAAGATTACCGATACGGGGTTTAATTCAGCCTGGCGACGAGTTCGAGAAAGGGCGGGTTTAACTGATATTACATTTCACGACATTCGTGCCAAGTCTTTGACCGATGCCAAAGAGATAGGTGGACTGGAATATGCTCAAGCTCTCGGTGGCCACTCTCGTCAGGGGATGACTGAACAATATATCAAGAAACGGGAAACAGAAGTTGTGAACCCACTCAAATGAACCTGATGGCTAAATGCGATTCCGCCCCTGGTCACCATTTCCCTTGATTTTCAAACAGTTACCCGATGGGTGGCACGAGGATCTGAAGTTCGCGAGTCTGCCGGCATATTTCCCTAATTTCCATCCTTTTAGCACCAAGAATTCGGGATTTCCCCGGTTTTTCATCCATTCACTTTTTCAACTTCCTCTGTAGAATAAACAATCGGGAGGAATCGATGGGTAAACCATTCGGGTTTATAAGTAAATTGCTTGGAAGCAAGAGCTCCGAGAGGCCGTCCGCGCGCACTGCTTCCGCCCCGGCGCCGGCCAAAAAATCCTACGAAATCACTCCCGAAATCCAGGAAATTCTTGAGCTGGTGGAAACAGGCGACGGTAAAGCGATTTTCGTTACCGGCGCGGCAGGTACAGGAAAGTCCACCCTCATCGAAATTCTCCGCACCGAGACGAAAAAGAACCTGGTCGTGGTTGCGCCAACTGGAGTCGCCGCGATCAATTGTGGCGGCCAAACCATTCACTCGTTTTTCCAGCTGGCTCCCGGGCCGCAACCTAAACCGCAAACTATCAAGGGGCTCAATGGATTGGTCGTCAAGAATATGGATGTCTTGATAATCGATGAGGTTTCTATGGTGCGGGCAGATCTCATGGATTCGATCGCCGCATCTTTAAGAATTAACACCAATAGTCATCTATTGCCGTTTGCGGGTAAGACCGTTGTCTTTATTGGTGATATGCATCAACTACCGCCTATTGTCGCCACATCCAAGGAGAAGCAACTTTTCCAGGAGCGTTACGATACCCCATATTTTTTTAGCGCTGAGTCGTTGAAAACTGTCGAACCCATTACTAAGGCACTGACAACGACATTCCGACAGAAAGACCAGGAATTTGTTGACCTGCTAAACAATATCAGAGTTGGTAAGGACCTCGAAGCAACGATTGGCGTCCTTAATGCTCGTTGCTACAAAACTGATGGTGCTGCTGAAGCGGTTATGACCCTAACTACGATCAATGCCAAAGCTGACAACATCAACCGGTCCAAGTTAAAAAGTATTGATGACCCTGAGCTTATCTACGAAGCGATACTGGAAGGAGATTTTGGTGAACGAGAGAATCAGCTACCTGCGCCCAGGACCCTAGAGCTTAAAGTTGGCGCACAGGTAATGTTCCTAAAAAATCATGCAGGCTGGGTTAACGGCACGGTCGGAAAAATATTAGAACTTAGCGATGAGTCTGCTCGCGTAGCCATCGAGTCGGGCCCGTTTAAGGGCGAAGTTGCTGTGGACAAGGAAACATGGGAGCGCGTCAAATACACTTGGGATGCTGAACAACAGCGAATCATGACCAAAACCGTAGGCACATACACTCAACTACCGTTTCGACTGGCCTGGTCAGTGACAATCCACAAAGCGCAGGGCCTAACGCTGGAAAGCGTAACGATCGACCTGGATCGGGGGACATTCGAGCGCGGCCAAGCCTACGTAGCGCTTAGTCGTTGCAGAACTATGGAGGGTTTATCGCTAAGCCGCCCACTACGGGTCGACGATATTAAGCTTGATGAGAGCATTATCGAGTTCTATTCACACCTCGGTATATAGATCGCTACATACTACAGTGCGGGATCTAAGATAGCCTGGTTTCAAGTTGAGTTAGATTCCATGGAGAAAAGAAATGAACAGTTCCCATCACCAGATATTTCATGTGCTTGATTTAGAACAAGGTACGGAAGAGTGGCGTGAATGGCGGCATTCAGGAATTGGAGCGTCGGAAGCCTCAACGGTAATTGGCGACAATAGATTTCAGTCACCGTCTGAGTTGCTTTACCAAAAGAAGAACAAAATAAACACTGAACCAAATGAAAAAATGAGGCTAGGCACGTCATTGGAGCCAGAAGCTAGAGATTCGTATATTGAAGAAACAGGCATGTTAGTTGAGCCACTTTGCCTTCAATCTAAAGAATACTCTTGGTTGATTGCCAGTATGGATGGCATAACTGATGACTGTAGTCACATCGTTGAAATTAAATGTGGAAAGTCGGCGTACTGGCAAGCCAATAAAGGCAAAGTGCCGTCTTATTACTATGGGCAATTGCAGCACCAACTTATGATTACTGGATTGGACTCTATTGACTATTGGTGTTATTGGCCAGGATATGAAGGGATTTTGCAGGCAGTCACTCGAGATGAGTCATATATCAGAAGACTATTACAGGCTGAGAAGGAGTTTATTGAGAAACTCAACGAGCGATAATTCTATGTTTCACTAAACCTTTTGAGCGCGGTTGATTTCTATATCGAGGCACCCACTATCGGAACATGTCAACCTGTTTTGGACAGTTATCTCAGAGATAGCTCATATTTGGCCAGGGCCTGAGCGACTTTTGGCAACGTCGGGAAGTTGACCTGGTCGCTGGCGCCGGCAGCCAGCTGTTCCGGGGTGGCCGGATTGATCACGACGCGTGATGGTGGCGAAGCGACCTTCGGTTTACCGCGAACAAATCGCTCTGGATTCAGGGAATAGCGTTTATCCAAGGCGCGCTGTTTGTCGGCAGCGACCTGCAGATAGCGGCCGGTGAAGACTTGCTCCGGTGTGTAACCAACGAGCCCTGCGTGA
>JAPUGI010000400.1 GCA_027292925.1 Gammaproteobacteria bacterium | reverse complement strand
GTCGAACTCGTTGCCTACGGTCCGGCATCAATTTCCGCAAGTAGTTTCTGCAAGTTTTGTATCGCACCCATAACGGTAGTAATCGTGCTCTCTAGCACCTGCGGATCTACATCATTCGCGGATGAATCCGGTGCAGTAAAGCCATCGAGTCTCGCTTTTTGTAACCAGGATTGCAGATCCTCGTCTTGCGCCCAGCGCGCGCCGTTTAGAGTATTCGTCAGGCTGGTACGTAAGAAGTCGATATCTGTGTCCGGGTGCGGAAGAGGCGTGCATAGTTCATTCTTTATAGCGTCATCGTCATAGGAAGCTTCCACATGCCCAATAAACGCGGCACTGAAAACCTGTTGGCATGTACGAACGGATTGAAGCGTAATTTTTTGATTGGCAAAAATGGGTTCGATCGGTCTTCGCTCCAGTCCATCTGCCGAGCAATCTACGTGCAAGGTGGTTGGACTAGTCGCAATAGAACCTTCGTCAAGCACAATGGTGTCAGTATTAATAATTTTAACGCGACCCAGCCGAATAATTTAATTGATGCGTCGCAGTTGATCAAGTTCGTCCATGGTGACCGTTGAGCACCGATACATTGTGGGACGCACGTTTTCATCGAGTCGTAAAAGTCGGCCACTGGCGTTAACGCCATCAAACAAATCGTCCAGAGATTCAGCTTGTGCAATGACTTCCATTTCCTGTGCGAATCCCCCGATAGTTTGCTGCTGGAATTTAAGTGGTTGAATGTTAGCTCGATCGAGAATCCACGAGTCCCTGGGCATCACCCAGGCAATGTTGTCCGGATCCACTCCATTTTTTAAGAGAAACAAACAGGCGTCCACGCCAGTTTTCCCGGCACCGACTATCACGTATCGATCATATTGACCGGCTACCCGGGGTAGCGCATTGGGTGGAAGACACGTGGCACCTTGCGCAACCTCGTACGCAGGAGCTCTCATGGAAGGTACCGTGACCTTCATATAGGTTGCGTCAACAACCTTGTCGGCGACCACGCTGAACTGGTCATCCGAAACCAGCGAATGGAATTGTCTGTCGCCGGTATATTCACACATGGGGAAATACTGCACTCGGCCCGAAGCTAAGAACTGCCGTTGCATCACTTGATCGACATAGGCACACACTTCGCTGTCGGTGGCGAGTTCATACAGGCCTTGGTTCCAGCCGGTGGTATCTAATGTGTCGCTGCCTAATTTCTTGGAATTGACTCCGTAGAATGCCGAAGGCTGGTGTAGGCGGACATGCGAATAGGCATCGTTCCAATGGCCGCCAGGTTGGTGATGACGATCTACCATTATCACAGTAGCCTCGGTCTCAGTCATCAACGTATCGGTGAAGGCCATACCCATGGCACCACTCCCGATTACCAGGTAGTCGGCTTCCAATGTTTTACCGTGCATTTGATGTAATCCTGTTAATTATGAGTGTAGGTTAAGATCAGCTACAGGGCATCGACTATCGTATTAAAGGTAGGGCTGGGTCGCATCTCCTTGTCGGCCATTTCGTCATCCAGTTTGAAGTAACCACCCAACTCAGCTGGTTTCCCCTGCGCGGCAATAAGTTCCTCAGTTATCCTGGGTTCATTTTTCTCCAGCTTTTTTGCGACCTGCGTGAAACGATCCTGAAGTTCTGCATCTTTACTCTGCGCAGCCAGGGTTTGTGCCCAATACAAGGTGAGATAGAAAGAGCTTCCCCGGTTGTCGATTTCATCTACCTTCCTGGAAGGCAGCCTGCCATTTTCCAGGTACTTTGTGATTGCCTGATCGAGCGTCTCTGCCAGAACTGCCGCTTTCTCATTGCCGGTACTTTTGGCGACGTGTTCGAGCGAGGGTACAAGCGCGCAGTACTCTCCCAGACTATCCCATCTTAAGTGGCCCTCTTTGAGGAACTGTTGAACATGCTTGGGAGCCGAACCACCGGCACCAGTCTCGAAAAGACCGCCACCAGCCATCAGAGGTACGATGGATAGCATTCTCGCGCTGGTGCCGAGTTCCAGAATTGGGAACAGGTCAGTAAGGTAGTCACGAAGAATATTGCCAGTCACGGCAATCGTATCTTCCCCTTTACGGACCCTTTCAAGAGAGAAGGTCATGGCTTCATCGGGTCTCATGATGCGAATATCTAAACCTGTCGCATCGTGCTCCGGCAGATACGCGTTAACTTTTTTAATGATCTCAGAGTCATGTCCCCGGCGGTCATCCAGCCAAAAAATCGTTGGTGAACCCGATGCTTTTGCTCGAGTTACCGCCAACTTCACCCAGTCCTGTATCGGTGCATCTTTTGTCTGACACATTCTGAAAATATCGCCAGTCTCGACTTTTTGCTCGAGGATTACCGCGTCATTGTCTTCGGTAATCTGAATCGTTCCGAGCGCGGGAGCCTCGAAGGTCTTGTCATGGGAACCATACTCTTGTGCCTTCTGGGCCATCAGGCCAACATTAGAAACACTACCCATTGTTGAAGGATCGAACTGCCCATTGTTCTTGGCGTCTTCGAGAATGGTCTCGTAGATCGTCGAGTAACAGCGATCTGGTATCATCGCAATGCAGTCTTGAAGTTCATCGTCGTTGTTCCACATCCTGCCACCATCACGAACGACATTGGGCATTGAGGCATCAACGATGATATTGTTAGGCACGTGAAGGTTGGTAATGCCTTTGCGCGAGTCAACCATGGCCAGAGCGGGTCTCGTTTTATAAACAGCGGCGATGTCTGCTTCAATCTCCGTCTTCTTCTCCGAGGGAAGCCTGTCCAGTTTTTCCAGAACATCGGCCAGTCCGTGGTTGACATTGACACCAATTTCTTTAAGCGCATCGACGTGCTTGCCGAGTGCATCTTCATAATAAACAGAAACACAGTGACCAAACATAATGGGGTCGGAGACCTTCATCATGGTGGCTTTGAGGTGTAAGGATAATAGTACGTTGTCTTTTTTCGCAGCCTCGATTTGTTCGCTATAGAATTTTCGCAGGGCGGCAACATTCATGGTTGACGAATCGATAATTTCACCTGCCAGCAAGGAAAGACCTTCCTTCAGAACAGTCCTTGATCCATCTACTGCAACAAACACGATCTTTACATCGATTGGCTTTTCCATTGTTGCGGAGGCTTCGCTGCCGAAGTAGTCCCCGGATTCCATGTGAGTAACGCGTGTTTTGGATCCTGATTCGGGCCAGGGCAACATCATTTTGTGAGGATTTTTCTGGGCGAATTGCTTGACAGACGTGGCAGCCCTGCGATCCGAGTTCCCTTCGCGTAATACAGGATTGACAGCCGAACCCAAACACCTGGCATATCGTTGATGAAGTCCTTTCTCCTCATCGTTCTTCGGTTCTTCGGGGTAGTCCGGGATGTTGTATCCTTTTTGCTGGAGCTCTTCTATGGCGTCTTGCAGTTGAGGAATTGATGCACTGATATTAGGGAGTTTGATGATATTTGCTTCCGGGTATTGAGTGAGGTCACCAAGTTGGCCCAGGTTATCGGGAACCTTCTGAGTTTCATCCAGATTTTCCGGAAAGTTGGCAAGAATTCTTCCAGCCAGTGAGATGTTTTTCAATTCAATTTCAATGTCCGTACCATCTATGAATTTCCGTAGGACAGGGAGAAACGCATAGGTTGCCAGTGCTGGTGCCTCATCAGTTTCTGTCCAGATGATTTTAGATGTCGTCATCTTCCATTTACCTCAATATCACAAACGTGTGTCGTGTTTGGGCGGGCAGGGTAGCCTTTTTTAGATCCTCTGTCAGCAACGGGGCGTAAACTCCCACCGGCGGATCTCTGGTGTCTTGGCTCCATCAAAGGCCAGTGCCGCGACGCAGTTAGAGCCAACATCAATAGAAACAATATTCCATTCATCGACTGACCCGGGGGATTTATCATCTGCAAGCAGCCCTGCCCCACCCCCGGCATCAACCACTACAGTGAAATTTTGAAAGCCATAGGAAAAACCATCACCGATAGCTTTGGTGTAGGCTTCTTTTTGGCTCCAGACCCGGTAGAAAATCTCTTCCTGGGCTTCTTCCGGTTGAGCGAAAAAAGAAGCTTGCTCGGTGACGGTAAAAGTCCGTTTTGCAATCGCCTTCCAACCTGAAGTGCGGCCCATGTAATTGACATCAACACCAATGCGCCGGTCTTTGCCAACACCGATCAGCGCAGTATCCGCGCTGTGGGACAAATTGAACCGGACGCCAACGTCAGGCGCAGCCAGTTCTGGCTTATCATGTTCGTTGAAGCGGAATTCTATCTTGTTCGCTGGACGGTCAAGGCACCCGGCAAGAATGCGACGTAAGGTACAGCGTGACCTCACAAAGTTATTTCGACCAGCGTCGAAGGAAAATCTGTCGGCTCGACGGTACTCATCATCTGTTAGAATTCCCTGCTGCTCAAGATCCGGGTCAGACAGATCGACACGCCACAGGTCGATGAAGTCGGCGCCAGGTTCAATGACAGTGTTCCCCGGCTGCCACTGCCCCGAATCACTATCGCTGATTTTTATACCCAAGCATTTTCGCCATGATCTTCTCTGAACGAGATAACCCGCTTGCAGGTACACCAGAGGCAATGCCTTGCAACAGTTTTTGCAAGCGAGCGCCAGGTTCCGGCATCGCCTGCAATGCCGACCAAAGGACCTGCTGAATCTCGGTTCGACCGGATTTATCAGCGTTGACCAACTTTGCGAAAGCAGGGTCCCCGGGTAGTGGCACATCCGCCTGATCAATCGGCCCGAGGCCGTTAATGCCATCGAGTATCCGCCCTGTTCGTTCTTTATAAGGCAGCAGTTCGAGCTCATCCGCTTCGATCCCGGTACCTATATAGTGATCTTGTCCGCCAAACCCGACGGGAAAATCCAGCCGTTTGCCATTATCCTCAAGCGGTAAGCCGCCAGCAAAACGTACTGGCACAATGGGAATTCTGCTTCGGGTAGACAGATCCACAAGCACCGAACTTATTTTTTCCACCCGCTGACCTGCCTGTTTTGCCCGGGTACCTTCCACATGCACCAGAAGGGAACGGGGCCGATTTGCCACCGTCCTACTATAGTCATCCAGTATTCGAAGCAGCTCAGTTGGATCTTCCCGGTCAAGAAACAGCATCTGCATTGGATTACCGTCCCGTAATTCCGTCTCGGCCAACTGGTAGGTTTCACCTATCCATGTGCCCTGGTGTTCCTTTTTCGCAATGGCCTCGACCGGGAGGCCGGTTAGCGCAGTGATGGTGCTGAGGAACAAAAAGGATTCGAGATACAACTGGTGGTTCGCGAGGTAGATAGCAGGTTGTTTGATCCTTGAGCGAAAATCATCGGGATCCGCCAGGATAAAACGCCGCACAAACCTGGCGATAAGCGCGGAACCCAGGTCATGCACCAGATAATGTTCAGCTGAGTGTTCCACCCAATAATCACGAATCTGTCGCCAGTCTAACGATTCTACACTGTCGCTTTTCATTTTGAGTGAAAAAGTATTCAGAGGGACATTCAGGCACTGACCGGCCTCATCAAGTTGAATCTGTGACGGAAGTAACCGCAGGACCCGTGCTCCGTACTCAGCAGCAGCGAAATCCTCATCAGTACCGGCAATGTTATCTTTTTGATTGCTCACGACGGCGGCAGCGAGCCCGGCTTCGTCCTCGACGATGCGCATGCCTATCCTGGGGGCGTGATAAATTTTTAGCTCATCGCTCCACAGTCTTGCCTCTCCGACTATCCAGCAGGAATCTTCTGCCTTACCACGCTCGGTACATTCAAAATCGATGGTAATGAGATCTTTCTCCGGCGTTACCTGGCCACGGTAGTGCCATTCCGTTTCGTCCGTAATCAGGATCGGTTCGAACCGGGGTTTCCGGAACCCATCATGCATGCCCTGGCTAATCATAAAAGCCTGCATCAGCTGCAGCATCGCTTCAATTCCCAGTGAACCTGGCTGAACGGGGTCCTGGAAAAAATGTGCCTTGAAGAACCATTCTGTGACATCAACGTCCTTCTCACCGCGGATACTCCCAGCCCCTGCGGCGCCACCGTTAGCGGTAAGGAAAGTGATCCTGTCCACCATCAGCAATCTGGAATCTGGCAGGGCCAGCGAGGAATGGCCAAAGTACAAATCGGGTCGGGATTTAAAATCAATAATTTCATTGGCTGGCTGATCAAAGATCAACCGTTCATGATCACTGATGGCCAGACCTTTCTGGTTGGCCATCGCGTCAGGTGGAAAGAAACCAAACACGGTCTGCATGGTAAAGACCGGATCATCGTTAATGGTGCAGGTGACATCGAAGTTTTCGATGATCAGTTCGCCTATGCGGGAAATCGAGGTCAGCCTGGCGCTGGTTTTAAGCGTCCCCTCGCCAGGGACTATTTCACGATGGGCGACGGCCTTGCCATCCAGGTTACGGAATAACAAATCACTGTCCGCATAGTCGCGACCCAGTGTATAGGAAGCCAGCCAGCCGCACGGTTGCAGGGCAATTTCCATCAGCACACAGTAGGGCATGGTTCGTGAACTATTTTCGGCAAAGAACCAGGCATCGTCAGGAATATCGTAAAGCGCCTCGACGTATCCTCCCGATTTCATGCTGGCCATCTCACCCTCAAGGGTGACGATACGGGTCATAAAATGATATGGCGGTCCCGGTAGGCGCGGACTCCTCAGTGGTCCATCGTAGTGGGCGAAGCCTTCACCAAATGCCAGGGAAGGTTTTCCCCAGGCACAGCTAATCAAAGAACCGTAGTCCAATGGGAAGTCGCCAATGTGCGCTAACGGGCGGTCATCATCAATCGGCTGCAGCAATTCACGCATACTGCTGAGTGGCCAGTCGGGGACCAGTTCCAAACCCAGACGCTCACACAGAAATGCCTTGCGTCCGTCGACGCTGCACATTACATGGGCAAACAGTTTGGGTTGGGCGTCAAAGATCTCTTCGTCGATAAATATTTCCTACACCAGCTGCTTCGAATCCGGAGTTGCCTGGCCACGACAGACAAATTTGTAATTGACACCGCGCACAGGCTGAAAACGCCAGCCA
>JAPUGI010000040.1 GCA_027292925.1 Gammaproteobacteria bacterium | reverse complement strand
TTTTGTGTATATCTCAATGTTAGCCATATGTTGTGAACCCAGGCAAGGAGGCAGATATGGTCGGAATTCTGAGTTCTTAGCAGAGTCCATGCCGCTGCGCCTTCCAGCAATGTAGTCCCAGACGGTGGTGCCAATCAACATGGCGAACCCCGCATAAGACAAAGGCATAAATATCCAGAGTCCTGCAAAAGCAATAGCACTGGCAACGATTGCTACATGGAAAGGGGCTTTGAGTTTATGGCGCTTGCTAGCAGACCAGAGTACCCACAAGGTGAATGCCAACGCGATTGCGAGTAGCGGTAGTAGAATCAGATCGTTGATCAGAAAACCCAGCCCCACTGCTGTCAGCCCGCTTAACAAGGGAGTCAACCCCAGGCAGCAAGCACCAACAAGCAGTGAACTACTCGAACCAATTAGCTGTTTCATGTCGAATCCTCAACCTGCACAGCACGAAAGCTGTGATACATCCCTGGCAAAGGTTTGCGCACACAGTTTCAACCCTTCCACCATCGTTAGGTAGGGGAATAATTGGCTCCCCAACGTTTCAACCGTCATCCGATGTTTGATGGCCAGGGCTGCTGTTTGAATCATCTCTCCCGCTTCTGCAGCAAGAATTTGCGCTCCCAGCAACTCTCCATTATTTGCGTCAGCAACCAATTTCACAAAGCCACTTGTCTCAAAATTGGCCAACGATCTTGGAAGATTATCCAGCGTCAGGACCCGGGTCTCGACCTCAAAGCCTTCCGCTTCCGCTGCAGCTTCTGTCAATCCAACAGTGGCTACCTGCGGATCTGTAAATATTACTGCGGGCATGGTAGCCAAATCGAGACGGGCTTCACCGCCTGTCATATTTATTCCTGCCCTAGTTCCCGCTGCAGCAGCCACATAGACAAACTGCGGCATAGTACTGCAATCACCTGCCGCGTAGACATGTTCAACACTGGTTCTGCACTGCGAGTCCACTAAAACCGCACCCGAGTCGTCGGTTATGATACGGGTATTCTCCAATCCTAGTTGATCGGTGGTGGCGACGCGGCCTGAGGCAATAAGCAGTCGATCACAATTGATAGTTTGCTCACCCTCCGGGGTCTCCAGGTCGAGTTGGAATTGATTTTTCAAATAGCGAACCGCAGTCGCATGAGTGCGGGTCAAAACCCTGATCCCTTCCGATTCAAACACTTCTTGAACACCTTGACCCAACAGTGGATCTTCGCGAGTCAGCAGAGTGCGCCTTGCCAAAATTGTAACTTGCGATCCCAATCGCCGGAAGGCCTGTGCCAATTCCAGTGCAATCACCGATGAACCAATCACAACCAGGTGTTCTGGCAGCGTTTCGTCAAACAATGCTTCGGTAGAAGTCCAGTAGGGAACGCTTTCAATCCCGTCAATGGGTGGAACAAACGGCGTTGAACCTGTTGCGATAAGAATTCGATCTGCTTGTATTTCCGTAACGGAACCATCTTCTGTTGTAACAGACACAACATGATCGGTCGTGAACCTGGCCCATCCACGAATCAGGTTGATATTATCATTGGCCTTGAGTATATCCTCATACTTCGCCACCCTCAGTTCCTCGACCCGCTGGGTCTGCTGCATTACAAGGAGCGGCCTTGAAATCTCCGGTGAATGATCGCCCACGCCTTCAAACGGATTGGACCGTTGATGTTGCGCCAACTGGGCAGCACGAATCATGATCTTGGAGGGCACACATCCCACATTGACGCAGCAGCCGCCGATGGTACCTGATTCAACCAGCGTTACGCTGGCACCTTCCTCTGCTGCACGAATAGCACAAGCAAACGCCGCTGAACCACTACCGATAACCAGTACCTGCGGGTTTCCCGGGTTTTTAGGTTCACAACAATCATCTGCATCCTCGGACTTGAGTACACCAAATCCACTCTGTTCGATAGTGTTCACGATTCTGGCTTCAGAGGTGTTCCCATCCGCATGAACAATCGCCATCGCATCATCGAATGAAACCCTGGCTTCTACACCCGCCAACATATTGAGGGCGCCACTGATTGACTCAGCACAATGGTCACAACTCATTCCTGTAATCTGTAATTCATAGAGCGCCACTATTCGCCTCCTGTAGATTCGCGCAGGGTTGACGGGAAACCAGCATTGGTCGTCGCCTCAGTCATCTGGGCAAGTTCAACCTTATCGGGATCATAGGTCACCGTTGCAGTGCCCGCCTTAAGATCGACTATGGCCTGACTCACGCCATCCAGTTTTGTCAGAGACTTACGCACGGTAAGTTCACAAAAGTTTCATGTCATGTTCTCGACATCTAACAGAACAACCTTGTCGGCTGCAGTTGTCACCAATTCTTCCGCGACCCCGGAAAAAGTCCATCCAAGAATCAACGAACTCAACATCACTATCAAAAAACTCACTTTCAAGTGCATTTCTAACATCCTCCTTTAGGATTGTTTTGTTACTTACTGCCGCTGTCCTTTGTGACAGTTAGAAAGGTTAACCGATTAAAAAATCCAGATATTCCGTTGGAATGTACTGCACCGCCGTCGCTGCCAACACCAACAAGGTCGCAGCAATTAGTGCAACCTTTACGATTCGTTGGGAGATGGGTCTGGCACAGACATCACCGTCCACACAATCAGCTTTTGACTTCCAATAAACCAGGTAGTAACCGTAGCCCAGAAAACCGAAGGTGATCACCGTGAAAATAGGCTGATAGGGCGCCATCGCGGTTAAATTACCCATCCAGGCACCACCCATACCTAAACTTAAAAACAGCAGCGGCAATATGCAGCAGGACGATGCGAGTACTGCTCCGACGATACCACCCACCGCCATCCAGCCAGATTGGACTTCGTCATCGACACTTTCGGTCAACACATTTTTACTCACTTCAGACAATTTTCTTTACCAGTACTGAGATCGATTACGCTATCATGAAACCTGTAGTAGCTACAGAATCAAGGAAAATCTAAAAAAATGCCCAATTCAACGCAATCGCACGTGACCATAGGCACTCTGGCTAAGAAGACCGGTGTTCATATCGAAACAATTCGCTATTATGAAAAGGAAGGTATCCTCCCACACCCGCCCAGAAGTCCCGGAGGCCACCGGCTATATAGAGAGGATGACATCAAACGCCTTTTTTTCGTACGACGTAGCCGGGAATTAGGGTTTTCGATCAAAGAAATCAACAGCCTGTTGAGCCTCATCCAGGTTGGTGATTACACCTGTGCTGCGATACACGACCTGACCTTGCAACACGCAAAGGAGATCAAACAGAAAATTACAGATCTCAGAAAAATGGAACGAGTACTCGTCGAGATGGCCGCCGAGTGCAGTCGTGGTGATATTCCAGAATGCCCAATCATCGATACCCTCTTTGAGGTAAATTCACTGGCTTCGTGAAATATGTGAGCCGGGTGAAAGGAAGATGGAGGCTCGGCTGGTGACTAATGACCATGAAATATTAGTTGAAACCAACCGGTCTTCGGAATATGGGTGAAACTTTGACAACCGATAGTAAATTAGTAAACGCGTCCGGCAGTGGCTCTTTAGCACTAAGCAGTATTGCAGCCTTCGTCGGATTGTGTTGTGTCGGACCGATTGCAGTGGCACTTTTTGGCGTAAGCGGTGCGGTTTTGCTGGCAAGACTAGAACCGGTTAGGCCCTTCATTTTGGCGATAGCCGCAGCGTTAATGTTCTATTCCGGATACCTGGTTTACTTGAGACCATTGCTCACTAAAGAGCACGTCCACGCAACCTTCAGCCAACACGCACTTTTTTGGGTGTCACTCTGTTTGGTTTTATTGGCTGTTTTCGCTGATCAGATTTTCTGGTTTTTGACACAATGATTAAACGCTACTTTTACTTAGGTCTAACAGCACTATTGCTATCTTGTGCAGAGCCCCAATCATCTGCTATGTCAGCGCTGGAGGAAGATATGACCAAGAGCTATGCGGTGTTGGATGAGAACATCGATCAAATGGTAGATCGGTTCAATAGCTTCGAAGATTCGTTAAAGCTGGTGTTCATTGTCGGTCCAACATGAGGAGTCTGCCTAAGAGGTCTGGCAGACCTCTCCGATGCGTATCTTAAGCAGCAGTCAGAC
This sequence comes from Gammaproteobacteria bacterium, assembly GCA_027292925.1. Taxonomy (GTDB): domain Bacteria; phylum Pseudomonadota; class Gammaproteobacteria; order Pseudomonadales; family Azotimanducaceae. Next base: position 5,032 of record JAPUGI010000040.1, on the reverse strand, counting down.
AATGATGAAATCCAGACATTTGTGCTATTTGTTCCAACACTGGGCGCAGAGGAAAGACACGTGCGCCCTGCAATGAAATTCCTGGATGGCAGCAACGTTCATTATTATTGGGATGCGACGGGTATCACCATGAAACGGTTCGGCAAAGCTCTAGGCATGGACCTGGATCTTTGGGACTTCTGGGCGATTTACCTGCCTTCTACCCAATGGAGCGGTGAAACGCCACCTGCACCTGAGTTCTGGCAACATCAACTTACGGGTCTACCAGAGGAGAAAAGGTTAGACGTCAGTGAATTTGTCACAAGGATAAAGGATCTGCGTGACCAGCCACAGACTTGATACCCCAGACATGCCATGAGGTTATTTCGAGTCAATAACCCTCTGATACCGTTTTTCTGAATAGGATTTACAGCCAGCCCTTGTTTCTGGCTATTCGCGCCGCATCAACGCGATTGCTGGCACCTAGTTTGCTGATTGTCTCGGATATGTAGTTCCGGACAGTACCTTCATTCAAATGTAATTCTTCAGCAATCTGCGAGTTAGTAAGACCCTCACCGGCAAGCCTGAGTGATTGACGCTCTCGATTGGTTAAGGGATCTTCCTCTGTCCAGGCGATCTGTGCCAGGTTCGGATCAATCGAACGTCCGCCCGCCATCACGTCCCTGATAGCATTTGCAACGGCATCTCCGGGGGAATCTTTTAACAAATACCCCTTTGCCCCAACATCGATAGCTCGCCTTAAATAACCAGGGCGCGCAAAGGTTGTAACTATGATGACACTGGTGTCCGGCAATTCTTTTTTAACAACCGCTGCCAGTTCCAGACCGGACATGACAGGCATTTCAATATCGGTAAGCAGAATGTCGGGTTTCAGCTCTCTCAACAATTCAAGCGCAACTGCTCCGTCAGCTGCTATACCCACCACTTCCATATCGTGTTCAAGATTCAACAACGCCGACAAGGTAGTCGCCAACATCAGCTGATCTTCAGCAATCAAAATGGAAATTCTGCTCACCTTCAGGCCGGTAAGCTAATGTTAATTTGGACTCCTCTTCGGTCGTCAATTGATAATTGACCGCCCAGTTCATTTACTCGTTCGCGCATACCACATATGCCCGAACCCTCTTTCCTGACGGCGCCATTTCCATCATCACTAACGGAAAAGAGCAGCCTTTTGTTGATTCGGGATAATTTAACATCACAATGTTTAGCGTCAGCATGTCGTATGACATTGGTTATAGACTCCCTAAGTAACATTGTTAGTGCACTTTCTATTCTGGGATTAAGCGTGAAATCATCGATCTGTAAGTCAAAAGCGATACCGGCAGCTTCCAGAGCTCTTTTTGCGTTTTCTACTTCACCCGTAAGACCAACGGTTCTGTATCCCTGAATCGTCGCCCTCACCTGCTGCAGTGCCTCTCTGGATATCGATTCAATATCTTCCAGTTCTTTAACAGCATCCGTTTCTGTAGTCTTAATGAGTTTCTTGGCAAGTTTAGACTTGAGGATGGTTAAGGAAAGCGTGTGACCCAGGACATCATGAAGATCGCGTGCAATTCGCTCTCTTTCCGCAATAGTCGCGAGACGCTGGATCTCCTCTTGTTTGATCCTTAACTGACTGTTGGCACGAAGTGTCTCCGTCGTATGTAAACAGAATCCGCCAAACACAATCACCATAATGATAGTTGGCGCCCAAAGACCAATATCAAGGCCAAAGACCCAACTTTCCAGCCCAATAACTGCAACGATGCCGACAAGGGATAGCGTTGCCATCCGCCTGTTAAGCACCAAACCAACCAGACTGGCGACATAAGCAAAGTACACACACATGATTGGGACGATAGTGGTTAACATCCCAAGACCTAAAATCCCCAGTAAGGGGAGCCAGGTGAACTGCCTGTCGAGCCAGAACACTGAGAAATAAAGGGGAAAGAACAACAGTAGGCTGCCACCAACCATGAGCCAATATTCCGGCGAAGAGCTACGCAGATACGCATCCAGCGGTAACACCGCCACAGGCAGCAGGCAAAGATAGGGTATCCATCCCTGGATTGTGTTTTTGGGGAGCAAAACCATACGTGACAATCCTCTGGTACATTGAGCATTTTATGACGGGATACTGACAACATCCATATGACTTTTGTCATACATATCTCGTGATCATCCACACTTGCAGTCGTTATCAGAAATCTTAAGATGTGAATGAATTGTAAAGATTGATGGGTAGCTGTTATGGCAAGTTATGGCGAAGTTGGTGTAAACATTGGCTCTGTAGGCAGATGGACGAGATTCGTTATGGGGGTTGGCTTGATCGTGTTGGTGGCAACCGATTTTTATCCGGTCACGCACACACATAACTTGACTTCATATTTGCTGATTGTCATTTCCTTTGTCGCAATCACGGGAATCTACACACTGGCTCATGTACTGATTGGCGACAAGTTAAGTGGTAAGAGTGCCTGGTGGGGAACATTTATATTTGTTGTGCCCGCTATGTTTCTCTTAATTGCACCGGCCGTCAATCCGGGACTTCAGGTAGGGCATTGGCTCAATCTGCCAGAGTTGAATCATCCGTTCGGGCTTGCACTCCTTTTGTACATCGGCACATCCTTCTTTTTCCAGTGGCGTGCCAAGTATGGTGGTTGCGAGGTGGTTTCGATTCCAAATTTCATTTTCAAGAAAAACTATGGTTCGTACTGTGTCCCGTTACTGCCGCTCGATGTAACTGAAAAGTTCATCGTTGACAGATTAAGCAAGCCTGTTACGGAAACGCGATAACTCGTTCAAATTAATCAACAAGAGGGTGATAAACATGAAACAATCCGATCCTTTGCAACTCGTTGGACCCGGGTCACTAGTCCGACCAGGCCCTATAGGACGTATCGTTAGATTGGCGATGGGAGTTGCTTGTCTGTATGCGATGTATCAAATCGTCCTAAACGGATGGAGCATTGTCATGAATCCAGTATCGATTTTCGTTCGTTTCACTGATCAAGGCAGTGTCGCTGTTCAAACTGATCTTGTTATGGCGTCGCTTGTGGCCCTGTTTATCCTCAACTACGTGGTGAACATCGGTTTTGGAAAAAGCTGGGGACGCTGGCCGAGCTACGTTTCTATTGGCGTGATGCTGATTCTTGCAGCAGCAGGATGGCTCTTCGCGGGCAGTCCAGACCATCCAACACTAGGGTTTGCTTTGTGGATTTGGCTCACGTATTTCTATACCCACCTCGGCGTCTCCTTCGTCCTGTCAGCAGTGATAGCAACACCCGGGTGTGAGATGCGATCGATCGCTGAGTTGTATGGCAGGCTTACCGGCAAGGCATCTGCAGAACATGTTTGCCCCGCCTCGTTCATCACCAAGCTGGATGAATGGGAACGCACCAGACTTTCCCAAGCATAGCCGTCTTAAAAGTTTGACATTTCGGTCAAACTACCTCTTACGGCGTTTGACCTTCGGTCAAGCCGCCGCTAGATTGCCACTTCTGGATTCGATTGTGACCAAAGTCCGAGACAAAAACTGTTCCCGCCTCGGTTACGGCAATTGCTACTACACGGTCAAACTGATGACCCTCGTCTCCCGCTTCGCCAAACACATTGACAAAGTCTCCATCGGCAGTAAATTTCTGCACACGACTGTTGTAAAAATCAGCTGCATAAACAAAATCGCTGCCATCTACTTCAATTGAACTAATCGTCTGAAACCAACCATTGAATGGTCCTTTGATGTTGAGGCCCAGCGGTCCTCCCCATCTGGTGATAAATTCACCGCTGCTCGAAAACACCTGAATCCTGTCGTTGTATCCATCCGCGACAAACAGTCTTCCATCCCGGGATACAGCAACATCAGTAGGATAGTTGAGCTGACCGCTCAAAATACCGACCTTACCTGTTGTACCCCACTGGCGAATAAAGCCACCCTCATTGTTGAGTTGCTGCACCCGCTGATTGTAGAAATCGGCAATATACAAGTCACCATTTGAGGCAACAGCGAGTCCACCGGGTGCATTGAATTGCCCCGGACCGCTACCAGCTTCTCCAATCAACCGTACAAGTTCTCCCGCGAGAGTAAATACAAATATCCTGTCTTGCCAATAGTCAGCAACATACAAACGGTCGTTTAACAGTGCCAGGTTCATGGGGCGCTTCAGTGTCGATGCTTCTTGGCCTGTACCGCTGAATTGTCTTAGGAAAATACCGTTATGATCGAATACCTGAATACGCCCATTGCGAGAATCGCTTACAAACAATTCGTTCTCAGTGACGGCTAATCCCGTTGGATCACGAAACTCACCGGCATTGTTTCCGGTTTGGCCCCACATGGTCACGAATTGATAAGGCGATTCTTTAACAGATGGCATCCAGAATAGGAAAATCGCAGCAAACATCAGGGCGATCATCACCAGCAGCAGCAAGACCGTCCTTTTCAGAATTTTCATCACAGTATTGCCTAAAAATTCCAACGGAAACCCCCGTTGATCCCGTAATTCATCTTCAACGCAGTGCCGTTTAGCCGCTCACTGGCGGGAAGTTGAATAGATAATTCCGCAATCCAACGACGCGTGACATACTGAATCCCAGGGGAAAGCACCCAACGATTGCCACCACTATTGTCATTGCTGAAGCCAGAAAGCCGGTCTTTTCGTTGATGGCTGAAATCCGAATCGAGCACCAGATACAGAAAACCGGGGACTGAGGCTCCCAGATCCTTCGGCCACACACGATACTGCAATGAAGCAGCCCAGGATATTTTATCCCCCTTCTCAACATCGTTAGCTTCATTGAAGATGTCAGCACGAAGCTGAGAATCAAACTGCCATGCCAGGGTCTGGTAGGTCAAAACCACGCCACCAAAGAAATCCGTCGATCCACTACCGGGTTGCAGACCTCCAGGGATTCGCCCGATATTGTCTTTTTTATCATCACCGCCGGTAGACAGTTTTATCCCGACGAAGGGTGCAACACGGAATGTCTTTACTGGCATATTGTTTTTGTAAACGGTATATCGAGTGAACAGGGAGATATCCGCCAGTCC
>JAPUGI010000004.1 GCA_027292925.1 Gammaproteobacteria bacterium | reverse complement strand
AGATATTTTTCCGGATAGATTTCTTTTGTTTCGTCTATCGCGGATAAAAGCCCTGCTCTAACCCGTTCCTCACAATATCTGGCACATTCCTTTCTTGATTCGAACTGTGCCAAAGTTACAGGATCGTGGAATGTCAACTTGGCGCGAGCTCTTTTTAGCCCCATGCCATTCAGGAAGTGCGACAGGAAAGGCATCGGAATATACCAGGCGTAGTAGTCGCGTTGATTCTGAGTCATTCTTTCATCGCAATAGTGTGTGTAGGCGACGCTGATCGGTTGAATTTGAATGGTCTGGCCGTCCAGCTCTGCGGCCTGAAACAAACTGCTGCGAAAAGATTCGACATGGGTCCCTGGTGTACTGGTCCCTTCTGGAAAAAGAATCAGGTTGCTCTTGTGAACCAGGTGTTCCTGCATCTTGCTAATTTGACCCAGGGCACTGCGGGCGTTTCTTTCGAAAAAAAGGGTGTTTTGCAGCGCTGCCAGCTTTCCAAAAACAGGCCACCCGGAAACTTCTGACTTTGCGATGAAACTCCCGGGTATGACCGAACCTAACAGAAATACGTCCAGGTAGGAGATGTGGTTTACTGCATAGAATGTTGGTCTATCGATGCATAATTTTCCTTCATGGACACATTCCAGGTTGAATAGCCTGGAGACACCACGGTGAAAAATCAGGGTTAATCTATCCGTACTACCGACTTTCGACCATTTTGCGAGAAAAAACAGGCCTACCATTGTTAGAATCCAGACTACCAGAAGTGTTGCGGAAACCACGATCTTAAGTCTGGATATGGAAACTTCCTGCTTCATAAAAGGTCTTTGCCACTAGTTGGTCAATTTATTTTAACGGCTGCTGAATAAATCAGTTACTTTTATTGGACTCGCCATGACGGGATTTGTTACGGAGCGCCCGCGGCGGCTTTTAGTAAAAAGGAGAACGGAATCGGTAGTTTGAAAACACTTATCGAGATACTTTGCGTGATGACCATCGGTGGGTGTTTTCCTCCCTATGATCCGATTCAAGAGATGAATATGCAGGGTACCGGTGCAGCGTTGAGGTTTTCAGTCATCGATATAGACGGCCACGATCTGTATTTTGCTGAAAGTGGCGATCCTGAGAAGCAAATGGTGCTCTTTGTTCATGGCACACCGGGTTCCTGGCAAGGTTATGCAAGTTATCTGCAGAACAGGCAACTTGCCTCCAGGGCACACCTGATTGCCATGGACCGTCCGGGTTTTGGTAGATCTGCCCATAAAGGCTGGTTACCCGGATTTAGAGACCAGGCATCAATACTGATGCAAATGCGCGGATTGAATCGATCAGGTTTGCAGATCATCCTGGTGGGGCATTCTCTTGGCGGTAGTATCGCCTACAGAATGGCGGTTGACTTCCCCGATGAGATTTCCGGCATGGTGGTAATCTCTGCCTCGGTAGATCCAGAGCTTGGGAAAGCCCGTTGGTATAACCGGATTGCAGATCTTTTCCTGGTAAGTTGGATACTGCCGAAGGGGTTGTTCAAAGCAAACATGGAAATCATGCCCCTTCGTGATGAATTACTGGCGCTCGAACCTTTGCTCGGAGACGTGAAGGCCAGGGTGACGGTTATCCATGGCAAGCAAGATAAACTTGTTGACTTCGGCAATCTTGCTTTTGCTGAAAAGTCGCTGGATCGGACCAGGTTAAAATCGGTCCCTTTACCAGATATGGGACACTTCATCTTGTGGGAAAATCCGGACCTGGTTGTTAGTGAAATCCTGGCATTGTTGGAGAGGACGTATGCACCCGCAGTTGAGTGAACCAAAGCTTTAAACAGCGTCCTCTAGTTTTACAGGCTCGTCCGAAACGCCATACCCGTCATAGTCATAATAACCTTTATAGTAGGGATGATGTCTCGATTCAAAATCAACCTGGTTCAGTAAAATTCCGGCAATAGGTACTTCAAGCTCGCGAAAACGATTCAATATCGAACGAATATTTGTAACTGCTGAGGTTCCCGATTTAACAACAAATATGACTGTATCTGATAGTGAACCCAGCAGGTAGGAATCGCTTACTACTGAACAGGGAGGAGAGTCAATGATGATAAAGTCATATTTGTCTGAAAGGCTATTGAGCAGTGTTGTGAACTGAGACGAGCCTAACAGTTCGAGTGGTTTTAGACTTCTGGAACCGGCGGGTAGAACCTCAATGTTGCCCGCCTCATAATGCACAATGCAATCATCAATGCTGACGGCCCCGGAGATCGCGTCTGTCAGGCCAAGCAGCTTGTGATTAGTCGTGTTAATTGCATTTTCCACTGATGAACGCCTTAAATCCGCATCGACCAACAACACTTTTGAAGTCTGTCCGAGCGAAGCCGATAGTGTCAGTGCAACTGATGTCTTACCTTCGTGTTGATTACAGGAGGTCACGAGGATTTTGTTGATATCCTTGTTGACGTTAAGCAATGTCATTGATGTTCGAACCGACCGGATGGCCTCGGAAAAGCGGGAATGCAGGTTTTCCAGGTACTCCCTGAACGGCACGAAGTCACCAACCTCACCTTCTGTTTTCACGATTGGCAATATACCCAGCAGTTGTACACCGGCTTTTTCTAAAACATCTTGTTCAGTTTCGAGGGTGTTGCTAATGGAAACAAGAATCGCCCCTACTCCAAAGGACAACAAAGTACAGACTATGAAGGTAGCGAATAGTGCCATACTCCAGGATAACTTCACTCCTCGCTTGGGTATGGTGGCCGGGTCAGCTATCCATAAGTTGGTGTTTCGTACTGGACCCGCTGCATCATCCTGATTTAATTTCTCCAGGAAAACAGTGTAGACCTCACGCTTCACGTCGATGTCCTGCTGCAATTCCTTTAATCTGAAGTCCTTGCGACCTAGTAATTGTTTCTTATCACGAACTTCCTCCAGGATGTCGTCCGCTGTTTTCTCTGTTCTCCGTGCGACCTCCAAGTCAGATTGTATGCCCTGGCGAACGTTTACAATTTGATTTCTCAATGCGCGATTTGCGGTTCCAAGCTCAGACTCGATGGCTATCATCTTATTGTGTCGTCGTCCATACCGTCTGCTCAGTTCACTTTTCCTCCCTTCCAGATCGAATATCTGTGACGTGATCCTGCTAACAACCGGATGCGTTGCAATGGCGGGTACGTTACGAATATCAGTGCCTCCTTTCTGCACGTCCTTGACCTGTTGCATCAGATTTTCAAGCCGATTTGTTTCCTGTCTTGCTTTGAAATAAGTGGCGGTAACGGTATCGAGCTCACTGTCTACTTCGTCTCTTCCTGAACTTCTCTGGACAATGTCTTCTGTTTCCATAAAGTCTCTAAGATTCTGTTCCACCTCCTGCAGCTGTTGCCGCAGTACACTCAGTCTTTTCGTCAGGAATGCCTGGTTTTTTACCGCCGTTTCCATTTCATTCATAAACACGGAATTGATATAACTTTCCGCCCAGGTGTTGGCAGTGTTAGCAGCCAATACAGGTTCGGCCATGGTTGCTGTAATGTCTAGCAAGTTGGAATAGCTAGAGATATCTGGTTCCTGAATCGAAATCAGCGTTGACAGTTCATCTGCTGCCAACTCTATTCGAGTGGCTTCATCGACATCCGATTCGACCGAAACCGGATTAAGGCGCTGCTGCAAATAGCCCAGGAAGCCCACCCGGCGGGAACTGGCAGATAGTACAGGGACTTCATGCAGGTCCAACTCATCAACTACCATTCGCATCAGCTTGTTAGATTGCAGGATGCCAATCTGCGTTTCCTTGAAGCCCGAGTCACCATACCCCCAGTATAGTTGCTCCAGGTTGAAAACAGTGTTGTCCTTTGGGGCAATGTGCAGCGTTAGGGTTGCTGAGTAAGAGGGTGCAAGAGATTGTACATAGAGCGCTGCAATCAATAGGCCGATGACGTTTAGCAGTAGGATATAGGGGTAGTACTTGAACCAGATAGTACGCAGAAGTACCAGGTAGTACCTGATGTCTATGGGTTCCTCATCGTAGTAAGGTTTGTCGATGGATCTGTAGTTCACAGCGACCCGCTAGAAAATACCTTCCAGTATAGTAACCGTATCACCAGGACGGACCAAGGTCTTCTTGTTCGCCGGTACAGCTTCAGATGCCCCTTCTTTTAGTATCCGAAACTTCGAGGAAGACGCCCATTCAGTTGGCCCGCCAGCGACTGTGATAGCTTGTAGAATCGTTAAACCTGGTTGATAGGGGTATCCACCGGGTTTCTTTACCTCTCCGCCTATGTAGAAATTTCGGTATGAGGTGATGGAAACATTGACGTTAGGCCTTATTAGTACATCTTCGAGCAAACCTGCAATTAGCCTTTGTTCCAACTCAACAACTGTTCGTCCCTTTGCTGTGACTGTCCCAAGGTAGGGGTAATTGAAAGCACCGGATTCATCCACGCGCAGACGCATGGACAGGTCATTTTCGTCATATACCTGGATTTGAATTTCATCCCCGGGACCTAATCGATAGGCATAAGATTCGGCCATTCCCGAACTGGATTGCAATGCAAGTGTTAGCAACAGAATCAACCTGTAGTAGTTGTTCATAGATCCCAATTATCTCCTTCCGCGATACAGTCCCATATCGGCTCGCAGCGTTACTGTCCACCGGTCAAAGTCAGGTGCGCCAAACGCCCTTTGGTTAGTATAGACACCATCTCCTCGAAGCGTCAGTCTTGGTGTTGCCCGATAGCTGGCCCCGAATATCAGTTGCATCGCTTCCTCTTCCCGGCGGACTCCCTCGAAATCACGCTCCAGATAGGAAAGACTCAGTTTTGAATCCCAGGCAGAATTCCATTGCTGGGACCAGCTCAACCGGCCAGATTGCTGAATGGCGAATTCTCCAGCGAGGATCGTGCCTGCACGAGCAAAGACTTCCAGGAGTTCTCCTGCAGCTCGAAATTCCAGCATTGTTTTTCGCCAGGGTCGCCAGGACAGATCGGCATTCCACACGAGGGCGCCCGAATCAAGGCCTAAATCCGCGTGGCGCTTGTTTTCATAACCCGCCAGCACACTACCCTTGATTCGTCTGGGCATAAGGAACTCAACTCCTGTCGAAACCCGGAACTGGCGACTGTCATCCCGATCTTCATAATCGAAGTTTTTGTACCCCCCATCCAGCAGCAATGTAATGCGGCGGCGCACTCGCCAGTACCCGGTTGCTTTTACATTGTTTTCTATCAGGTCATAACCAGACCCGCCGTCAGCTTCGCTATCAACCCTGGTGCGTTGTGTGCGAGCCGATACTTCATAATGCTTTCGATCCTGATTAGTACCGTGGCGAAATCCGAAATCGAATCCTAGTGAGTCGTAGTCAAATGAACCGAGTAATCCCGCATTGAAATCCTCGATCGCTTGGCTGGTTCGGCGATCATGCCAATTTCGGTACACAGCGCCTACATTGATTTGATTTTCACGACTGGGTCTAAACCCCCAGTCAGCAGCCACTTCATGATTAATAAAACCGTCATCGTCACCCGACAAGTAGGTTGCAGACTCCAGTTCATAGTGGCTGGTCAAAGACCATCTCGGCTGTTGCAGCGCGAGTCTGAGGTAAGGTCTGACCACTACCAACGTCGACCCTTCTTTAGCAGTTCCGTCCCGATCTATTTCGTCTCGCCTAATAAATGTCGTTAGCGTGGGTTCTATAATCGCAAACAGATCTCTACTTCGTGACCAGAAGAGAGAGCCGTCGCGAACTACCGGTGGTAACACTACTTCATCTATCAGTTCGGGGAATCCGGGAAGTATTTTCTGTGGCGGGGCATCTTCCCTTCGAAGATAGGCAAGTTCAATGCTGTCATCTGTATTCGAAATGATGCCAGTTAGCCCGTATCTCTCAACCAGTTCCTGGTATAAGTTGGTAATTGTGCCGTCGAGACCATATCTGCGAGCGAGTTCAAATTGGTCATAGCTTGAGATCGTTCCAGCTAGCGCGATTCGCTCAAGTCTCTCCACCAGATCCGAGTTTGTAATTCTGCCGGTGAGGCCGAATCTACGAGCCAGTTCATACTCCTCATAGCTTGAGATTGTACCGGCTAGCGCGATTCGCTGAAGTCGCTCAATCAATTCCGAATTTGTGATGCTACCAGCGAGCACGTACCTGCGAGCTACTTCATATTCATCATAGTTTGAGATTATTCCCGTTAATGCGATTCGTTCAAGTTCACGATATTGTGCGCTAGATATATTTCCTGCCAACTCAATGCGGTATACGTCGAAGACTTCAACCAGGGCAACTTGCTCGAGCGCAGGTTGACCATTGCTCGAAACATGGCCGACAAAGTCAAACCTCAAATATGTTTCGGACGTAATGACAATCCCGGGAGTTGGAATTCTTTTTCGTTT
>JAPUGI010000399.1 GCA_027292925.1 Gammaproteobacteria bacterium | reverse complement strand
GGCAAAACTGCCATTGCCGAGGGTCTTGCTAAATTGATAGTTGACGGCCAGGTGCCAGAGATTATCCAGGCCAGCATCGTACGTGCACTTGATCTTGGTGCATTGCTCGCCGGGACCAAGTATCGCGGTGATTTTGAGAAGAGACTCAAGAGCCTGCTCAACGAACTCAAGAATAGAGAGGACCAGATCCTGTTTATTGATGAGATTCATACCATTATCGGTGCAGGTGCTGCGTCCGGGGGTGTCATGGATGCGTCGAATCTACTCAAGCCGATGCTTGCCTCTGGTGAAATTAAGTGCATCGGCTCTACCACCTATCAGGAATATCGCGGTATCTTTGACAAGGACCGGGCGCTTTCACGTCGATTCCAGAAGGTTGATGTTGTAGAACCCAGCATTGACGATACCTACCAGATTCTTAAGGGGCTGAAGACCAGGTTTGAAGAACACCATCACCTGAAATACACGGACAGGGCACTAAGGGTCGCCGCTGAATTAGCAGACAAGTACATTAATGATCGATATATGCCGGACAAGGCGATAGATATCATTGATGAAGCTGGTGCTTACCAGCAGTTGCAACCACCGAGTAAACGCAAAAAGCAGATTGGTGTTGCTGATGTTGAAAAGATGGTTGCCAAGATTGCACGAATTCCACCGGCTAACGTTTCACATTCTGACAAAGCAACACTCAGGGATCTCGATAAAAATCTCAAGATGGTCATTTTTGGCCAGGATGAAGCGATTGACTCGCTTGCCAGCGCCATCAAGTTATCACGGGCGGGTCTGAAGGAAGCAGAGAAGCCGATTGGGTCTTTCCTCTTTTCCGGTCCTACTGGCGTTGGAAAAACTGAAGTTTGCCGACAGCTGGCAAGGATTATGGGTGTTGAGATGATCCGCTTCGACATGTCCGAATACATGGAACGCCACACAGTGTCGAGGTTGATTGGTGCGCCTCCAGGCTATATCGGGTATGACCAGGGGGGATTGTTGACGGAAGCCATTACCAAACAACCACATTGCGTGTTGCTCATGGATGAAATTGAGAAAGCGCATCCTGATGTGTTTAACCTGCTGCTTCAAGTAATGGATCACGGCGTGCTAACGGATAACAATGGTCGCAAGGCGGACTTTAGAAATGTTGTCCTGATCATGACCACTAATGCGGGCGCTCAGGAAATGGCCAGGAATTCCATTGGCTTCACACATCAGGACCATTCCACCGATGGCATGGAAGTGTTGAAAAAAATGTTTACTCCGGAATTCCGCAACCGGCTTGATACCATCATTCAGTTTCATTCTCTACCGCGAGAGGTTATCAAGACTGTTGCAGATAAATTCCTGGTTGAGATCCAGGTGCAACTTGATGACAAGAAAGTGGTTTTGAATGTCAGCGACGAGGCACGAGATTGGCTTGTGGACCATGGCTATGACGAAACGATGGGTGCCAGGCCGATGCAACGGCTAATTCAGAACAAGATCAAGAAAGAACTGGCTGAAGATATCCTGTTTGGCCGGTTGGCAAAAGGTGGCGACGTGCATATTATCGTTGAAGACGGTGAGCTTGTGCTTAACATAGATGAGCCAGTTTCTGCCTGACTCGCCCTTTTTGACGAGAGGAACTATTACTCCCTGAAAGTGATTCTTCCCTTTGACAGGTCGTAGGGCGTGACTTCCACCTTGACCGTATCACCTGTGAGTATCTTGATGTAGTTTTTGCGCATTTTCCCCGAGATATGTGCCGTGACGATGTGGCCGTTCTCAAGTTCTACCCGAAACATAGTATTGGGTAGTGTATCCACTACCGTGCCGCTCATCTGGATCTGTTCTTCCTTTGCCATTCAACTCCTCAAACTTCCGTCTTGCCCCATGAAATATGGAGGCTAGCCTGTGTAGGAACGGCGTGCATTTTGCCTGAAATTAGGGCTCATGGCAAAAGGAGAGTTTCACGAAGAGAACTGCAGGTTCACCTAATTTTCGCTTGAGACAGCCCTGAGCGGTTCTTAATAAACAGGAATCCAGTGATTGTTGACATACAACTCGGTGGGCTTGTAGTCCATCTTGTAATTCATTTTATGGCACTGCTTTATCCAGTAGCCAAGGTACAGATAGTCTAATTTTAGTCGCTGAGTTTCCCTGATGAGATGAAGTACTGCAAGTACGCCAGGACTTCGACCCTCCTTTTCTGGGTCAAAAAATGTGTAGATGGCGGATAACCCGTCGTTCAGTTTGTCGGCAACCGCGATTGCCAACAAATCTCTTTTTACGCGAAATTCGAAGAAAATAGCTTCCGGTCTGCCATCAACGAGGAAAGACTCGAACTGCTCAATCTCCGCCGGATACATGTCCCCATCAGCATGCCTAACGTCGATATACCTTTTATAAAGGCCAAAATATTCATCATTAACTGAGGGTGGTACCTTTTTTATCACGACATCATCATTTTTGTTAAGGACGCGGTTGTGGCGACGTTTCGGTTGAAATTTAGCGACTGGAATGCGAACTGGAATGCAGGCAGTACAAGTCTGGCAGTAGGGCCGATAGATGTGGTTACCGCTGCGACGGAAACCTACTGCGGACAAGGATGAATACATATCCGTATCAATGCGCGCCAGTGGATCTACGAAAAGTGTAATAGCCTGGCGATCGTCCAGGTAACTGCAATCATGGGCGGGGGTTGTAAAAAATCTCAGTTCTGAAAGAGAAGTCATATTGGTTTGGCGATGGTGGTTAACTTACCACGGTGATAATAGTGTTGGCAGTTTATCCCAGTTTATAGGTTGAGGGTGGTTGGCGTAAAGATCCAGGTACTTTTGAAACTCGATTCTTGAAATTGTGGCAGCACCCAATGAAGCCAGATGCTTATTAGGAAGCTGGCAATCTATCAAGGGACAACTCTGTTGCTGCAGTAGCCGGTTCAGGAACGCAAAGGCAACCTTTGATGCATCCGTTTCGCGATGGAACATGGATTCACCAAAAAAAAGTTTCCCCATGGCGATTCCATAGAGGCCGCCGACCAATTCAGAATCGAGGTAACATTCAATGGAATGTGCCAGCCCTTGCTGGTGTAATTTCTTATATGCGATCTTCATATCTGTAGTGATCCAGGTAGCTTGTGCGTATTCCCTTGGTTCACTGCAGATGTCGATTACCGCGTTAAAAGCCGTGTCCCGACGGACTTCAAACCTATTTTGTTTGAGAACCTTCTGCAGACTGCGACTGATGTTGAACTGACCGGGTAAAATCACGGCCCTGGGGTCCGGAGACCACCATAGTATGGGCTGATTTTCTTCGTACCATGGGAAAATGCCCAGGCGGTAGGCGAGGGTTAGCCGACTGACGGACAGATCACCGCCCGCCGCGAGCAAACCCTCGGGGTCGTTCAGCGCCGTGTGGATGGAGGGGAATTCCAGTGAGTCGGGGTCTAACCACGGGATTTTATCTGACATGGTGGGCTTGACTATTGGTTGCTGCCCTTTCGCGATTTCACTTCGTGAAAACGCTGTCGGGTTCGGTCAAGCCACCTCAGGTCAAGCCGTCTACTGTTCATCCAGGAACTTTTCGGCGTCCAGAGCGGCCATACATCCGAAACCGGCAGACGTCACGGCCTGCCGGTAGACCTGGTCGGCCACGTCTCCTGCGGCAAACACACCGGGAACGCTGGTGGCAGTTGAATTACCTTTCAGGCCCGACTGGATGTCAATATAGCCATTGTGCATTTCAAGCTGGCCCGAAAAGATGGACGTGTTCGGGATATGTCCAATGGCAATAAACACACCCTGCAAATCGAACTCAGTTGTATCCTGACTCTGGACATGCCTGATGCGCATCCCGGTAACACCCATGTCATCGCCGAGTACTTCATCGAGGACGTTATCCCATTTGATATGAATATTTTCCTTATCCATTGCCCTGTTCTGCAGGATTTTGTCTCCCCGGAACTTGCCACGCCGGTGAACCATGATGACTTCAGATGCGATATTGGAAAGATAGAGGGCTTCTTCCAGGGCGGTATTCCCGCCACCAATCACAGCCACTTTCTGTTTCCTGTAGAAAAAGCCATCACAAGTCGCACAGGCACTGACACCTTTGCCTTTATATTGTTCCTCGGAAGGAAGGCCAAGGTATCGCGCAGAAGCGCCAGTTGTGACGATCAACGCGTCGCAGGTATAGATAGCATTGTCACCATGCAGGCGGAACGGTATTTCTGTAAGCTCGGCTTTGTTTATATGATCAAATACAATCTGTGTATCGAATCTCATCGCGTGTTGCTGCATTCGGTCCATCAAATCAGGACCCTGCAGGCCTTCCACATCGCCTGGCCAGTTATCAACGTCTGTGGTGGTCGTCAATTGCCCACCGGCCTCGATTCCGGCGATGACGACAGGATCAAGGTTGGCTCTCGCGGCGTAGACGGCAGCAGTTAGTCCGGCAGGACCAGATCCCAGAATGAGTAGTTTATGGTGAATTTCTTGCATCTAACCCTCTGAAAATTGCTTTTGAGTACGCTCAAAAGGCGCCAATGATACAGTAGGACTCTACTAGCCGGTAGATCGCTGGTACAGAAAGTGAATAAAAGGATTCATAAATTCCAATTCTCCATATATGATGTAAGAGTTTGATTAATAAAGATATTCCTGTCCCTAAATCCCGGAGTATAGTAGGTGCCACAGGCAAATAAAAAGCAGGACAGTCACGCCGCGCTTGATCATCTGTATCCGCGCGTGCGCGAGGGTGGATTGATTGCTTTGGTATCGGTTTGCATCTATCTGAGTCTTGCCTTGTTTAGTTTCGACCCTGAAGATCCTGGTTGGACATATACCGGAACCGATGAAGATGTATCTAACCTGGTTGGTTTAAGTGGCGCATGGGTCGCCGATGTGTTTCTGACCATCTGCGGATATATGGCGTTTATTTTTCCCATCATGCTGGGTTTTCAATCTCTACAAATGTTACGTGATCGCAACACTGAAATGGATTTCAGTTGGGCAATATTCTCTTTCCGCAGTCTCGGTCTTGTCCTCACCTTGACCGCGGGAGCAGGCATCGCGACCTTGCATTTTTATGATCCCGGGCTGCATTTCAGGCAGGGCAGTGGCGGTATCATCGGCCTTGAGCTCAGTGAATTCATGGTGCCGATATTCAGTTATATCGGTGCAACCTTGATTCTGCTATCAGTTTTCCTGTTCGGGTTAACCGCATTCGCGGACATTTCCTGGATTGGACTAATGGATGGAACCGGGAAACTCGTCATCCGGGGGACACAAGCCATCAGCGTGAATTGGCATCGCATGCTTATGCGAAGAGCCGAGAGGGCGGAAGTAAAACAATCTACCCAGATTCGTCGTGAGGCACTTGAGCGCCACGTTGAACTAAAACAACAACGTCCGGCACTGCTGATTGAGGCGCCACCACCAGTGAAGAAGGAAGTCAGTGAAAGAGTCGTGCGTGAACGACAAGGTAACCTGTTCAAAATAGATGCTGTCAATGGGCTTCCTGCGTTGCATCTGCTGGACGCGGCCGAGGGCAGTCGAGACAAGGGCTATTCTGCTGACGATCTTGAAGCCATGTCACGGATGTTGGAAATGAAGTTGAAGGACTATGGTGTTGAAGCCGATGTGACCGCCGTTTATCCTGGCCCTGTTATCAC
>JAPUGI010000398.1 GCA_027292925.1 Gammaproteobacteria bacterium | reverse complement strand
CCGTAAGAAGCGCCTGGGAGAAAACAAAGGGGAGTTAACACGGCTTCTGCCCAGGAGCAAGAGAATAAATACTTTAGTAATCTTTTAGGACAATCAGTTGCAATCTATCCGGCATAGGGCAGATTCCATGACAATTCGGTTGGCGGGTTTATCAAGCCAGGAATAGTGTTATGGGTGGAAACACAGGATCGGTACTTGCAGTTATTCCCGCCCGTGGTGGATCTAAAAGTATACCTTGCAAGAACATCGAGCCGATTGCTGGCAAAGCCTTGTTGGCCTACAGTATTGAGCAAGCACAGCAGACACCGTCTATTACTCGAGTCGTTGTGTCGACGGATGACGCTGACATAGCTGATGTGGCGAGAAAATGGGGAGCAGAAGTAATCTGGCGTCCGGCTGAGATCAGCGGAGATATAGCTACTTCAGAGTCAGCCTTACTCCATGCGCTCGATCATCTGCGTGATACGGAGGGTTATGAACCTGACCTGGTTGTGTTCCTACAGGCAACTTCTCCTCTGCGCAGACCGGGCGATATACAGAATGCTGTCGAAGCACTACAGGATAGGCAAGCGGACTCGATCTTTTCTGCGTACTCTCTTCAAGGGTTTATCTGGCGTAACAGAGGCGGTGAGTTTACATCCCTAAACTACGACTATCGGGACCGGCCACGACGACAGGATGCCCCGCAAGACTTTGTCGAAAACGGTTCAATCTATGTTTTCAAGCCTTGGGTTTTGCGCCAGTTGAACAATCGCTTGGGTGGGAAGATTGCTGTCTACCGTATGCATGTACTTGACTCATTTCAGATTGATGAACCGATCGATCTGAAGTGGGTAGAGCAATTATTGGCTGTTCGTCGGCCAAAATGAAAATTTCCCAAGCGGGCAGATATTCGCTTGTTGGCTAGCGATTTTGACGGCGTGATGACTGACAATCGGGTGTGAGTTGCGTAGGATGGGTCTGAAGCAGTAGCCTGGAACCGTAGTGACGGCTTGGGGCTAAGTATGTTGGGACCCCTAGGTATCGAGGTAGTGATTCTCTCCAGCGAGACTAGCACGGTTATAGCTTCGCGCTGCCAGAAACTCGGTATTCTTTACCAGCAAGGGTTGGAGGATAAAGAGGCGGCTCTATGAGCTCTGGTAGCCGAACGAGGCGTCGATCTAGCGCAGGTGGTTTACATCGGCAATGATGTGAACCATCTGGGCTGTATTCGCCTGGCAGGTCGTGGTGTGGCTGTAGCTGATGCACATCCGTTCGTATTGGCCGAAGCTGACGTTGTGTTGAGCCAGCACGGTGGGCATGGCGCCGTACGCGAACTATGTGACATGATTCTAGATTCAAGGAGAAAAGATGTCTAAAGAAATCAGGATTGGTCACCGCTTAGTGGGGGAAAATCATCCTGTCTACATTGTGGCTGAGATCGGCATAAACCATAATGGTGATTTTGACGTTGCTAAGCAGCTGATTGACGTTGCGGTCCATGCTGGTTGCGATGCTGTCAAATTTCAGAAGAGGACGCCGGAACTATGTGTTCCTCCGGAAGAGCGCAACGTGATGCGTGAGACGCCGTGGGGCATCATGAGTTATATAAAGTATCGCCATAAAATCGAATTTGGTTTTAAAGAATATCGAGAGATTGACCATTACTGCAAGGAGAGAAAAGTAACTTGGTTTGCTTCTTGCTGGGATGAGCCCTCTGTGGATTTCATTGAGCAATTCGATCCACCTTGTTACAAGATACCTTCACCAGCATTGACTGACGCTATGCTTCTCCGGCACCTGCTTGGCACCGGTCGGCCTCTGATCCTCTCCACCGGCATGTCAACCATGCAAGAGATTCAGTCTGCCGTGCACATGCTGGGGACTGATAATCTGCTAATCACCCATTGCACCAGCGCCTATCCCTGTCAACCCCACGAACTCAACCTGCGCGTGATTGAAACTCTAAGGCGGGAATTTGACTGCCCGATTGGATATTCCGGTCATGAGGTGGGTTTGCCTACCACGGTATCTGCGGTGGCCCTCGGTGCCTGCCTGATAGAGCGACATGTTACCCTGGATCGGGCCATGTGGGGATCAGATCAGGCAGCGTCCATAGAGCCTCAGGGGTTGGACCGGCTGGTCAAGTACATTCGGGTATTAGAACAGGCAATGGGTAATGGTGCGAAAGAAGTCTACGCTAGCGAGCTCCCGATCATGCGGCGTCTACGTGGCGAGGATAGGCTTTCAATTCGCAAAGGACGAACAAAGGTCAAAATCGGCAGGTCCTAATCAACCAGATAAAGACTGCCTTGACGGTATAAAAAACCATCTAGACTTGTTATCTTAGACTGTATAATGTGCTGTGCACTTGCAAGGTTGGCCCGCTTTGGATGGGGTTCTCGGGATGCATTTACTCGAAGCACTAAGAGTGACAACAAGAAGAGGACCCCAGTTCTATGATTTCTACTATCGTCATTTTACCTCGCTCCAACAAGCCTCTAGGGATCCTACCCAAGAGCTACTTGGAAAGGTGATGGGCCTCACATGTTGGTCATTACCAAGTGCTATTGGCTGATTCACACAGACGTCGAGCCTGTTTTTGCCAAGGACCGCTCTTTTCCCGTTTCGGAAGGTCTTTCTAGAACAAGTCTGAGCCTTCCCTCTTCGGTTTCTCTTAGACAAGAAGAGGTTAACAGTATCTCCGCACTACTCGCTCGGACTAGAGGACTGAAACAGATCCGAGAAGCAAAGGCGTACGCTTTTAGATGAGATGATTCATGCAATACGTCATTAGGAAAATCGCACCGTTTCTACCTCTGGCCCTGAAACGGTTTCTGGCCGAGTCTATTCTGCACGGGAAGAGATCCTTCGGCAGACTTCGTGCAAAGCGCGTAGATTATGAAAAGTCTTTACGCACAACTCCTGTTGGGAAAAACGTCTTAATCTACACGATGGTCCCATGGGTCCACAGCCATATCGAGTACACTCTTGGAAAGATATTTCAGTACCATGGCTATAATGTGACGCATGTGATTTGCGGAGGGAATCTTCCCATCTGCGGCATGGAAAATAAAAAGACACGCAGGCCTCCTTGTTCAGACTGTGTGGGCAAGGCGGAAAAGTTCCCTGATGCATACGGAGTCACCTCTATCAGGTTGAATGAGATAGTAGATATTGAATCTTACAACTCGTTGCTCCTCAATTTGGACAAAAAATCTATCGAAGAGATATATGAATTTACCCATGAAGGCATTCCCTATGGGCAGCTCTGCCTTGATAATTATTCCCATTATGCGCATGACAGAGTTGAGCTTCAGGATATGGTGGATCAAAAAGCGAAAAGGGTGTGGGTGAAGGGGATAGTTTCTCAGGTGACTCTTCATGATGCTGTGAATAATCTCCATCGCAGGAAGAAGCATCACCTGGCGATTGTCTCAAATGGAAAATCTTTTGCGTACACAGGCATATACCAGGCCCTTAGGAAAAATAACGTTGACACTATCACATGGGATGAGACTCCTAATTATTATAATAGCTTTATTTTTAAGGAGAACGAATACGCAAACGAAGTACACATTGATGACCTGTTCAGGAATTTGGCAAAACAAATCGGGGGCGTTGACTACAAAGCTGCTGTGGATCGATATTTCAAGGCCTGGTTCGAGGAAGGCCATCACACATTTAAATATTATCGCTCGCCAGTGTCAGATCCACATAGAATTGAGGAAGAACTCGGGATTCGTTTCTCAAGGTTCAAGAAAATTGTGAGTCTCTATGCAAATGTCACATGGGATACGGCAGCTCTAGGTAGGAATCGTGGTTTTTCGGACATGATGGATTGGATAAAGACATTCGTCCGATCAGCCTCCCATAGAGATGAGATCTTACTTTTAATACGTTCCCATCCCGCAGAAGATAAGGTTCCCTTTGAGTTTCGGACCATGACCACTGTTCAGCAAGGTCTCCTACGGGAATACGGTCGCCTACCAGAGAATGTTCGTGTTATACCAGGGGCATCAGAAATCTCATCATACGCGCTCTGCAAAATTTCTGATGTAAACTCCGTTTATACCAGCACGCTGGGCCTTGAAATTGCGTTGCTGGGATATAAACCCTATGTCGCTGGTTTGGCTCACTATGGCTCCAAGGGTTTTACGGGAGAGATTCTGAATAGGGATGAAGTTCCGCAACTTTTACAACTGACGATGCACGACACCTGTCTTAATGTTCAACAGATCGATCTTGCATATAAATATGCATACGCATGGTTATTTCTGTCCCAGTTTCGTCCCAGCAACCTAGTGCGAAGCCGTGACAAGTTTTTGTTTGAGGATTATGGAGCCCTTGTTTCTAAAGGGTCTGAATACTATGACCTCTTCACCTCTATAGTGAACCATCAGACATACGCTACTCCTGTTTTGAATACCCATGAATAGAGCCCAAGCATTCAAAACCACCAGTTGTAGGGACAGATCATGAGTCTGGTTCATCACATACGGACACATCTATCAAGATTAAACGTTCGATCTCTTAATCTAAAAGAGAATGCCAGTCAATGGAGAAAACAGCTCTACCTTACTCGACTTAGAATAAAAGGTCACTCAGGAAAACCTGGGGCCGCGGTCCATTTTTTGAACTACTCGATTCGCATAAACGATAGGTCAAACTTCTACGTCCTTTACAAGGACGTATTCGTCAACCGCATCTATCATTTTGAGTCGGTGCGGCCCGATCCGTTGATTTTGGACTGTGGAAGCAATATTGGAATGACGATCCTTTACTTCAAGCATGTCTATCCGCGTGCTCGTATCGTTGCATTTGAACCCGACCCAAGGGTCTTTCCTTATCTTGAGGAGAACGTAAAGCTCAATGATGTCAGCGACGTACAGCTGCTTGAGGCAGCGGTGGCCGGTAGAGAGGGCCGGCTCAGACTCTATTCGGATGGCAAATACGGAAGTTTCCTTTCTGAAAAAGAGGGGGACCAAGTGCCGGAGGGTTGGTTGGAATGCGAGGTGCCATCTGTCCGATTGAGAGACTATTTATCCGAACCAGTGGACTTTTTGAAGATGAACA
>JAPUGI010000397.1 GCA_027292925.1 Gammaproteobacteria bacterium | reverse complement strand
AACAACGGCGTTGAAGTTTGTTTTAGTAACCCTGGTACGTCCGAAATGCACATGGTGGCCGCCATTGGTAAAACCCAGGGGATGCGGTCCATACTGAGTTTGTTCGAGGGGGTTTGTTCCGGCGCAGCAGATGGATATGGACGCATGACGGGTAAACCTGCCTGCACCTTGCTGCATCTGGGACCCGGTTTATCCAACGCATCTGCCAATTTGCACAACGCATTCAAGGCTAATTCACCAGTGATTAACTTAATTGGTGACCATGCGACCTACCACAAGAAATACGACGCACCCTTGAATTCTGATGTCATTGGCCTGGCGCAACCCATTTCACATTGGGTGAGAAGTGTGGCTGATGCACAGAGCCTACCGGTCGATGCTGCGGATGCGGTAGTTGCTGCGAATATGAAACCGGGCCAGATTGCCACCCTGATTATTCCAGCCGATTGTGCCTGGAACGATTCTATTCCCCCGGTTGAAAAACGTGAAATACCGGATGCACGACAAGTCCCTGATGAAGCTGTAAAAACTGCCGCCCAGTTACTTGGCAATGGTAAAACGACAATTTTACTAATGTCTAACCTTGCCTTGTCAGAGCGATGCATTGAACTTGCTGACCAGGTTTCCCAGGCCACCAGTGCTAAGATATTTTGCGATACCTTTACAACAAGAATCGCAAGGGGCGAGGGGCGATGTCCTGTTGAACGTCTGGGATATTTTGCCGAGCAAGCCATGGAGCAATTAAAGGATGCCGAGCAGCTCATTATGGTGGGCACCAAAGCACCGGTTGGTTTTTTTGCTTATCCTGGAAAAGTCAGTGAGTTTTATCCCGAAGGCAGTACGCTTCATACATTGGCTGAAGTATCTGAAGATGCAGAAGATGCTTTGCGAAAACTCAACGATGAATTGGATGCCGGAAATCTTGACCTGCGAAAACAGCAACTCAAGAAACCGGGATTGGCCACGGGTTCGCTATCTCCGGAGACTGTTGCCAGGGCGTTTGCAGAATTAATGCCAACAGACGCCATTGTAGTAGATGAAAGTGCCACCGCTGGATTTCTTACCTATCCTCTGAGTGAGACCGCGGAGCCTCATGACTGGTTGTCACTCACTGGCGGATCGATTGGCTATGGCCTTCCTACCTCGGTCGGGGCTGCGGTTGCCTGCCCGGAACGAAAAGTGATTTGCCTGCATGGAGATGGTGGTGCCATGTATACCATCCAGTCGTTGTGGACCATGGCGAGGGAAAATCTGGACATCTGCATTGTGATATTTGCCAATAGAAAGTACCAGATATTGCAAATTGAGCTGGCTCGAGTCGGCGCACAATCCATGAACAAGAAAACGCTGGATATGCTGGATCTCAGTAATCCTGATCTCGACTTTGTTAAGATGGCACAAGGCATGGGTGTAAATGCGGGCCGTGCAACAACCTCGGAAGAATTTAATAATCTATTCGCCGCAGCCATGAGAGAACAAGGCCCGATGCTAATTGAGACGATGTTGGATGTCGAAGCCCCGCCGATTGGCTAGCAATGGGGTATGTAATTTAGAAACACAATGCAACCAACGGGCTGTCGAATATGGACACGTTACTCACATTAGCTGAAGTAGCCATTACCATGGCGGGGTTCTCGGCTATTGTTGTAATTTTTAAACGGCGCACCACAGATTTATGGCGCAAAACCGATGCCGATCGATTCCATGGCATGGTGATACACGCGATCGTGGCGGTATTTTTTTGTTTCCTGCCGTTCCTGCTGATTGAATTTTCTGCCAATGAAACTGATGTACTTCGGGTCTGCAGCGGATTGCTATGTGTGACCACGGCAGTAATAGTAGCAAATGCTGTTCGCCTTGAGGGAACCAGCAACGCGTGGATTCGGGTAACACTCATTTGTTCGGGCGGGATTATCGTGGCCTTGCAGGGTATAAACGCAATATGGAGTTTGTCCGGCTATATTCTGGGTTTGTATTTATTAGGCGTATTCTGGCACCTGGCTCAGGCCGCGATTCTCTTCGTGATGTTAATCTGGATACCGGCATCACAGACCGAGAGCGACCAGTAAAGAGCTATTGTGGTTACAGTGTTAGCGAAGGGATACTCATGAGCACTCTTTCCGGATTCATCATTCTCGTCGTAGTCGCTTACTCAGCTCTTACTGCCTTACTCTATTTCGGTCAAGACAGCCTGCTGTTCTATCCTCGATCATCGAATCCTAAAATCGAATCACGCTATCGTGACTACACCATTTCCTTCGAAATCCAAGACGTCGAGTTGCATGGGTGGTTTTTCCCAGCCACGAATCCTAAAGCGCCTGCACTGGTGTATTACGGCGGTAATGGTCAGGAACTTTCCGAAAGTATCGATGACATTCGTGCGCTGGGTGACTATAGCTACGTAATCGTCAACTATCGTGGGTATGGAAGAAGTACCGGCAGTCCTTCCGAAAAAGCGCTTAAGTCGGATGCACTAGTTATTCTCGACAGTCTTGAATCGCAAGGGAGAATGTCGCTAGCGAACAGCTTTATCCTGGGTCGGAGTCTCGGTAGCGGTATCGCAACGCATGTTGCCGCCAACCGCAAAACGAAAGGCCTCATTCTTGTTTCTCCATTCGACAGCATTGAAGCGATTGCCAGTGACTTGTATTTCTTTCTTCCCGTTCGATGGTTCATTAGACATCCCTTCAGGTCGATAGATTACGTTGATCGAATCGACGTGCCTACGTTAGTTATCAAAGCACAGACGGATCAGGTAATTCCGTTGCGATATTCCGACGCATTGATCAAGGCCTGGAAATACCCGCTCGAGGTCGTTCAGCTGGAAGGCACTAGTCACAACTACATTCAGACCGAAGACTATTTCAAAACGATAAATCGCTTCATTCAAAGATCCTCCATTCAAAAATCCGGGGACAGTTTGTAACTGTCCCGATCAGTCTTGCGGAAGGAGTTAAGGTACTATTTGTAAGACATCTCCTACTGGAATTTGAGACATTTGCTATCGATAGCCCGGGGAGAGGAGAGTAAATTGTTAACCGTACATGGAGGTACAGACTCAAGGAAGATGAATGGAACTTTTCCAGAGCTTCACCGGGGTGACTCCCGGTGAAGCTGGTCCGGCTTCAGCGAACAACTACTCGAATCATCTCCAAAGATGCGATTCCACGCCCCGCTTCAGGGGCGTTTTTTTGTAAAAATGAATTTAA
>JAPUGI010000396.1 GCA_027292925.1 Gammaproteobacteria bacterium | reverse complement strand
TGGCTGTCCCCCGGGGATGGCGATATTCTGCTGTGGGCTTTAGGGGTGGCGGTCAACAGCCAAATGGATGTCACCATCGTTGAACCGGATGTTTCACCGCTGCAACTCCAGGGTCCGAAATCACCACAGGTGGCGCAAACTCTGTTTGGCGACTGGATCCTGGATTTGAAGTACTACCGGCTACGCGAAACAGAACTTGACGGTATTCCCCTGGTGGTTTCACGAACGGGTTGGAGCGGAGAACTCGGTTACGAACTCTACCTGCGGGACAGCCGACAGGGTGAACTCCTGTGGCAGAAAGTGATGTCTGCCGGACGGATGCATGACATCACGCCCATAGCGCCGAACTTGATTCGCAGCATCGAAGGCGCTTTGCTGTCGTATGGCTCAGACATTACGCTGCAAGACAATCCTTATGTCCTGGGCCTCGGCCGGCTGGTGGATCTCGACAAAGAGGGCGGTTTCATCGGTAAGCAGGCGCTCGAAAAGATCCAGTCAGAAGGTGTGAAACGTCGCTTGGTGGGGGTGGAACTCCAGGGCGCCCCGCTGAGCGCATCCAACGAGGAACCATGGCCAGTGGCCTTAGAGGGGGAAGTCATTGGTCGAATTACCCGTTGCACCCACTCCCCGCGGATAAACAGGAATATAGGCTTCGCGAACGTGCCGATCGAGCAGTCCGAACCCGGAACGAGCCTGATCGTTACCACACCAGGTGGCGATGAGAAAGCCATTGTGGTTAAAGTGCCGTGGTTCCCGGCCCACAAGAAAATACCAGGACATGCATAGATCGCGGGGTTTGCGGTCCGGCTAGCCTTTCTCTACCGGTCTAAATACTCCACATCGAAACAGGCCGATGGTTTGTTAGACGGCACGCACCTATCGTACTGCGCCGTTCACGCCGTTGACTTTGTGTAAACATCGGTGCTGAGGTATTTCAGACCGGAATCTGCCATCAGCGTAACTATTGTTGCATCGGGTCCTTAGCGCTCTGCAACTCGAATTGCTGCGACTACATTCGCTCCTGAGGAGGTACCCGCAAAAAGTCCTTCTTCCCGCGCTAGTCGTCGGGTCATCGCTTGCGCGTCATGTGTTTTAACGGCGACAATATCATCCACCAGATTTGGATCCCAGAGTGGCGGCATATAACCAATGCCCACTCCTTCGATTTTGTGCGGCCCAGCCCGTCCACCCGTTAATACAGCGGATTCACCTGGCTCGACGACTATCATCTCCAGCTTGGAATTGTAACGCTTTAGCACCGTCGCTACACCGCGCGATGATGCAGCAGTGCCAACGCAATGAACGAATGCATCGATCCTTCCATTTGTTTGGTTCCAGATTTCCTCTGCCAATGGATAATAGCCTGCAATACTGTCGAGATTGTTGAGTTGATCGGTCCAGTAGGTGTGGGGTCTTTGGCTGAAATCTCTAGCGGCTTCGATCATATCCAGAATTAATTTCTTTGTTGTGAGTCCGCCTTCGCTCGGCACCAGCGTAAGCTCTGCGCCAAGTGCCGACATCTGATTCAGCTTGTCACGGCTAAATGCATCTGAAGTGATGATATGAAGAAGGTAGCCTTTTGCTACACAAATCAATGCTAAGGATATGCCTGTGCTACCGCCGGTGTACTCGACAATAGTATCTCCAGGTTTCAATCGGCCATCTTTCTCAGCCTTTGAAATCATCGATTGTGCCGAGCGATCTTTCATGCTGCCAGTGGGATTCTCCCATTCGAGCTTCACCAGCACTTTTGCACAACCGGGCGGAACAACATTACGCAACGGCACCAGCGATGTGTTTCCAATAGCATTCAGGATGCTCTCACTAACCATCTTCGATCATTCCTCGTTGTTTAATAATTGCCAATTCACACAATATTCAAACAGATTATAAAGGAGGAGTAGGTGACTTTGCTTACACAAAGCTATTAACCCCCATAGTGCACGAAAGCAGACACTCATATGACAAATCATGAACAAATTTAATGGCTTATGGCCCAAATGATTGCCATGCGAAAAACAACGATTATCCTCGCCTTAAATCCACCATTCCTGAATCTGAAAACCCTTCCAGCAACCTCGGTATTAATGCGCGTACGCGGGCTAGTCCAGCGATGTTTGCTGAGTGCCTTGTCCTGCAGCGATTGGAGAATAATGGGCAGCGCGCTGTTTCCACTCGCCGTCTTCCTTCACATAGACCTCTGTAACCCGAGTCATGTAATGTGGTACCGGTTTTTGGCCGGTGCGGTGGATAGACCCTTCCGAGTAATACATCGCAATCGCAGCCTGGTCTTCAACCAGGGTAATTACCTTGATGTGTTTCGGGGTCAGTGTGAAATGTTCGTAAGAGCCGGCGGGTGCATCAGCGGAAACGTATTGCATCAAGCCACCGCTGGACCAAAATTCCACCGAACCGTGCTTTGACACGCCTGCACCTTCTTCGGAAAGATTTTCTCGGGTATCAGCGTAGTCTTGCGTGATCATCGCCTTGATCTCCTCAGCCGTGTCCGCTGCCGCAAGCATTGGCATCAACACAGTTCCAACCAAGGCGATCAGCGCTAATTTAGCCATTTTTCGACTGGGCCTATTGCCGCGTGCTTTGCTCATGGATATGTTCCCTCAATAGTTTTTAGTGTTTTGGCAGCAACCAGGTATTCTCTACTGCCCCGTCACCACTTGTGTGGTGTCCCGAACTAGGTGCTTCGACGCCTTTTCACGAAGCTCATCCGTTAGCGCAAGTCCCTTGCGTTTCTCCAGATCGAATAGGACGTAAATGACTTCCATTGTCGCAGCT
>JAPUGI010000395.1 GCA_027292925.1 Gammaproteobacteria bacterium | reverse complement strand
AATGAGGATTTTATACCCGGCCCTTGACCACTGTCTCGCCAGACCGCCGCCCAGGTCTCCCGTTCCACCTAGGATTGCAATGGATTGAACTTGATCTGACATAGCATGATCTGACATGGATAGTCCCGCTGAATTTACGATAAAAAATACGCGTGTGATTATTCCCTAATCGTCGGGACCTAACAACCAAGCCGGTCCAGCTCATTATGAATAACAGATATGCACTGGGATGCATGCAGCATGGTCGGTCCTAAAGACAACTTCACTACACCCTGGCGGATGAGAGAATTAAACGTCTTTTTCGGCATTGGAATATGGTCGGTGAGGAGAAATACCGGGTTACCCAATACACCCGTTTCTCGAATATCATCGCCCTTGCGGTCCAGCATGTAGACCACGCGCGTAGCTGCCTTTTCCTTCACCAGATGCTCAAAACTGATGGCCTTGACGATAATGCCATCGTCGCAGATTATGCTTGCTTCTTTTTGCAGCGACTTGCCTGCACGTAACGCGGTCGCACATGTATTCAGCAGCGCACCTTCATTCATTCCAGATAGACTGCCAAGAGAATTGCCCTGAATTGTCAGGGCCCGAGAAAAATCAGCACTGTCTTCTAATACCAGTGTGAGTGACGCGTCTTCACGATGGCCTTTTGAGATAAATAGGGCATTGACAATAATATGGGCGAGATATTCAACGTGGGCACCGGAACCGACGCTGGCAAGAAATCTGTCTGCATCGACCGGCGCTTTACGTGCTCTAACAATGAACTCCCTCATCCTAACTGGGCAATCTAATCGAGGTTTTCATACATGGCCTGCACCATGCGATAGGATCGTACATCACCCAGCAACCCCTCGAACATCTTGTTCATGATAAACGACACAGATAGCCTCGCATCCTGATCAATGAGAACCCTGGACCCGCCCCAGCCACCCCAGAAACAGGTATTTTTGTTTGGTGACAAGGGCACCACTTCCGAATTAAGGGCGAAACCCAGGCCAAATGCTATCGGCACGCCGAGGGCCAGATCCAAGCCACTTATCCGCTCCTGCATCACTGATTCTGCAGTGGCTCTGGAGAAAAGATCCACTCCGAATGCTGAACCCCCGCAGGCAAGTGGTGCCTGCAACCTGGCCACCGACCGGGCGTTGCTATGACCGTTGGCCGCTGGAATTTCCGCTTTACGCCAGCCTTCGGTGTGCGAGTACAAGGCTGGCGAAAACGGGTTGCTGAAGGTTCTGCTGGCGATAGAATCCGGATCATCCTCCGTTCCATGCAGTCTTCCGTCACCAGCAGGAAACAAGTTCCCGATACGGGCAAATTCGGATTCAGGGACACCGATATAGAAGTCTGCTGCAAGGGGACCCGCTATCTCATTTTGGAAAAAAGTGCCTATAGATACGCCAGTTATTCGCCTGACAACTTCTCCAATCAGGTAACCCTGGGTTAAGGCGTGGTAGGCGGTTGCGGTTCCCGGCTCCCACCATGGAGCCTGTTCGGCCAGTAGATTCACGATCTTTTCCCAGTCATACAAGTCTTCAGGCGTCACTGCTACATCCATTCCGGATAATCCGGCTGCATGATCCATGATGTGCCAGACTTTGACGTTCTCCTTGCCCGCAGCAGCAAACTCTGGCCAGTAATCCGCAACATTGGCATCGAAATTCAATTGCCCACGATCAGCCAGCACCAATGCACAAAGAAACGACATGGTTTTGGTGGTGCTGTAAACATTGACGATGGTGTCTTGCTGCCAGGGCTGTGTCCTGCCTTCATCGAGATGACCACCCCAGATATCAATCACCATCTCACCATCAATAGTCAGTGCCAATGAGGCGCCGACATCTCGATCTTCCTCAATATTTGATGCAAACAACTCACGGACACTAGCGAACTTCTCATCACAGTACCCTTCAACCACTACCGCCATCTCTATTTTCCCAACATTTCAGAAGCGCGCAATGTAACACATAGTTTCAGAGGTAAGAGACAAATGACACTTACTGAATCAACGACTCTGACCCCGTGATTTTCATTAGGTTATGATGATTCGTATGTCTGACCGGTCGGTATCTGCCTTACATCGCACTAGTTATCAACTCACCTGGTACAACTCAGGCAATGCTCTTTGGATGGGAAGCTTCAGTATCCAGCAGCTGCTGGTCATCTGGATACTGGTTGGCGTACTTCACGAGACACCAGAAAGAGTGGGTTTCGCGCAAATGCTGATCAGCATTCCCGGCTTGATATTCATGCTGTGGGGTGGAGTGATTGGCGACCGACGGGATGGGCGGCAATTGCTGATTCAGGCGCACTACCTCAGCGCAATTCCGCCACTGGTTCTGGCCATCGCTTCAATCTACGGGCTGATCGGATTCTGGTTATTGGTCGCAACTGCTCTGAGCGCCGGCCTACTCAACAGCGCATCCAATCCAGCCAGAAATACGATCCTGAATATTGTTGCAGGTAAAAAACTACAATTTGCGATCAGTTTTTCGACCGGCATCGGATCGATTGCCTCCATTGCCGGTACCAAGGTTGCCGGAGAGTTGGATACCCTCGGTCTTGAAAACGTGCTTTACCTGCAGGCCGCGATGTTTATCCTTGGTGCATTCTTCGTTGCCAGGCTCGCCCCCGTGCCACCACAAAACCAGGTGGCCAGAAAACCCGCTATTGATACCATTCGAGACGGTCTTACCCATGTCTGGAATTTCAAACTGGCCAGGGACTTAATTGGCCTTAACTGCCTGTCCGGATTCTTTAACGCGGGCGCCTGGCTGGTTGCCGTGCCATTTATCATCACCCGCGTCTACGCTGGCGATGCTGTTTTACTGGCCAACTTGACCGCTGTTTTCTATTTCGGTTCGCTGGTTGCGAATTTCGGCTTGTTGCGCTTTATGCCTTTGGTCAAACCCGGCCGCTTGTACCTGATCATGCAATTGTCCAGGATTCCGGTCCTGGCCATCCTCTGGCTCGAACCAGATCTATGGCTGGTCTGGGCTGCAATCGCGTACTGGGGATTCAATATGGGAATAACCACCACCACGTCTCGCTTGATGGTGCAGGAATTCGCCAGTCCTGAATATCGCGCCCGCATCATGTCAATCTACATCCTGGGTATGATGAGTGCTGTACCCGTGGGCTCACTCGTGCTTGGCTTCATTATCGGTATCTGGGGACCTCTTGATGCCCTTATTCCCGGCATGGTCGC
Organism: Gammaproteobacteria bacterium; assembly: GCA_027292925.1. Classification (GTDB taxonomy): domain Bacteria; phylum Pseudomonadota; class Gammaproteobacteria; order Pseudomonadales; family Azotimanducaceae. Next base: position 21,306 of record JAPUGI010000395.1, on the reverse strand, counting down.
GTCCGCGCTGGTCTTTTTCCTGGGTTGGCGTACTGATATCTGGGAGTACCGGTCTCCAGATCCGGGCAATTCATGAATAATAAAGGCAAATTCCACAGAATTAAGCGAATTTCTGATAGCGAAGTTAGCGTTCACTAACGATATTATTCGTCAAACTCGCCAATTCCCACTTTTTCCACAATTTCTGTGGATAACTCTGGTGATAACTAGGGGAATTTCTGTCAAACCCTTAAAAAGCATACCTGCACTGAATTGGTCACTTTTTGTACAATGGCGCTACAGCCCTTGTAAACCAGTCACTTGACAGAACTACACTAATCATGGTGCGGATTTTGAGGGTATTCCAGCACAGGTCTGATCTGACCCCGTTAAGTGTGAATAAGTCAGACCTTGAATTTCGATTTATGCCTGTAAAACCAGTGGAAACGGGCTAATTAGAGTGAAATTGTCGAAAACTGACCCCTCCATTCTCGCCGTGACCCTCTGAAGACGTTCAATTCCTGTTTTTTGGCCTGGCAATGGCATAACAAGCAAAATTTATATCCGAAATACAGACAGTAAAAGAAAAAACGCAGTACAACAGGGTCGTTATCAGTACACCGATACTTAAGGATATTGGCAGGTACATGTATCTCGATAACCTTTTCAACGGAGCAGCAGCAGGACAAGAACTACCTAACGCGACTTCGAGAACCTGTTTAGATTCAAATAGGGATCGAGAAATTCTGTAATTCGTGGCACAGAGTCGATCCACGACACCTCTTTAATTTCACTCCACTACAGAGCAGTTAAATAACGTTCCAGCCATAGTTGACGCTGTCTTCACGTGAGCTTATTCGTACACAAAATGCAGATATCTCGCATAAAATTATCCTCTGAAAACTTCACATTGTTCGAGGCTCCCAAGGATCAATAAGCATGACAATCTTCTAAGTCTTTGCACTAAGCGAACATTATTCAGTTGTTGGCATCCTCAACGCGTCAAGTTTCTGACACATTTTCATACATGTTTGCCAAAACCTGGATTGACGGTGCAGGTTCACGTTCTCGTCAACTCACTCTGGACTTCTTGCCTTCGTCTCCAAGAACCAGTTTCAAAAACAGCGCAATCGACGCCCTGTTCGCCAACGGTTGCAAGCGGTATCATCAATCCATTCGGGTTGAATGTGTTTGTTGAAAAGAGGGCGATGATGGGATCCATAGCAACTTTCTTCGTAGATTTGAAAATACTCGTCACTGCTTTAACAACCAAGCCTCCAACTTCAGATACGATTGGTTCTGTCTCCTTGTTGGTTGAACAACACGCGAGGTCTCATCCCCAGGATGTCGCTCTTCTTTGCGAGGATGAAGTGATCACCTGGAAGGAGCTGAATGACAGGGCGAACCGTGTCGCCCGGCTGCTCAAGGTGCATGGCATCGTTCTGGGGGACTGTGTCAGCCTGTTTATGCAAAACAGGATAGAATTTGTAGTTCAGGTGCTTGCAGTCAGTAAACTCGGGGCAATTGCAGGTCTCATCAATACCAACCTCACCAGGCAACAACTAGTGCATTGCATTACGTTGACCGAATCGAAAAAATGTATATTCGGCGAAGAACTGTCTGAACCACTGAATGAGATCCGCGAAGAGTTAGCGTTGAAGGACGGGGAGGATTATCTGTTTGTTCGCGACCAGGGAACCCAGCCGCTACCCAACTGGGCGATAAACCTGGATTCAAGAGATGAAAGCATCGATGCACGCAATCATCCGGAGTCAAATACCGTCACCTTGGGTAATAGGGCTTTTTACATTTTTACGTCAGGAACCACAGGGCTACCCAAGGCAGCGGTGGTGTCTAATAAACGAATGTTACCCCCTGCTGTTATGTCCGCAGACGCTCTACTTCGAATAAAACGTACCGACCGAATGTATAACTGCCTACCCCTTTACCATGGAACCGGGCTTATGATCGGCTTGACCGCCGCCTTCCACGCCGGTGCCTCAACAGTGATACGTCGGCGACTTTCCATTAGCGCCTTTTGGGATGACATACGCAAATATAATTGCACCTGCTTTGTGTATATCGGTGAGTTCCTGCGTTATCTGATTAGTTCACCCAAGAAATCCAGCGACAAAGACAATCCAGTCAGGGCCATCGTCGGTAATGGTCTTCGACCCGACATTTGGCTCGACTTCAAGCAGAGGTTTGACATCGAAAGAATTGGGGAATTTTACGGTGCGAGCGAAGGTAATGGTGGATTCGCCAACGTGTTTAACAAGGACTGTACTGTGGGTCTGGGAATCGCGCCAATGAAGCTCGTGCGATACGACGTTGCCAATGATGAAATTGTTCGTGATGGGAACGGCATGTGCATTGAAGTAGAAGAAGGTGAACCGGGCTTGCTGTTGATCGAGGTCACCAAAAAATCCGAATTTGAAGGCTACACCGATACAGAGGACTCGGACAAAAAACTGATGCGCAACGCAATGCGGGAAGGTGACCTGTATTTTAACAGTGGCGACCTGATGAAAATCGTCAAGGTAGGCTTCAGCTTCGGTCAGAAGCACTATCAATTCGTAGACCGTGTTGGCGATACCTATCGATGGAAGAGTGAGAATGTTTCAACCAACGAAGTGGGCGAAATCATCAACAACTATGAGGACATCATTTTTACCAATATCTACGGCGTTGAGATACCAGGAACCGATGGTCGTGCGGGGATGGCTTCTATTGTTTTCAAGGAAGGACTCGACGCCGACAACATTAACCTCAGCGAATTTTCAGCGCATGTCATTGGCAACCTGCCTGGCTACGCCAGGCCAGTCTTTATCCGCATCCTGGATGAATTACCGACGACAACCACACACAAGCTGCAAAAAAATGACCTGCGTGAGCAAGCTTATCACCTGGACAAGGTAGACAACGTGCTGCTGGTCATGAGACCGGGTGACACGGTCTACTCAAAACTAGACAGCGACTTCTACGACAAGATCATCAGACGTGAGATCGCTTTTTAACTCGTTCCTTCAAGTCCGACGTCTCGGTGGCCAATCCGTACCATGGACGGTTCGCCTTACGAAGGGAAGGTCCCTCAGCCGGGTGCAAGTGATGGGCTTCGCCTTGGTGAATTTCTGGACAAGAACTAGCTAGCGTTGGTCGCATATTTGGTGAGTAATCTATCCAGGTGATTTGCAAAAGCCTGCCGGTCAGTTTTGTTTAAGGGTGGTGGTCCTCCCGTGTTCATCCCGCTTGAGCGCATGGTATCCAGGAAGTCCCGCATATTCAGCCGGGGCTTGATATTGTCGGCGGTGAAAAGTTCGCCTCGAGGGCTAAGGGCATGGCCGCCATTTTCTATCACCTCCGCCGCGAGAGGAATATCACCGGTGATGACGAGGTCACCCTCAGCGAGCCGTTTAACTATCTCATTGTCAGCGATGTCAAAACCGGTAGTGACTTGTAAAAAGCTAATATATCGAGACGGCGGTATTCGCAGTGCATGATTGGCGATTAGCGTAGTTTGTACACCGACGCGCTCGGCCGCTCTGAACAGGATTTCCTTAATAACGCCTGGACATGCATCAGCATCAATCCATATGTTCATTTCCGGAATTTCAGGACACTGCGATCTGATTGCCAGCGAATAGATTCGTCAAAAACAAGGGTTTCCAGATTATCGTCCGGATTACGCAAAATATCTGTTTCAGATTCAAGCGTAAAACCTGCAGCCAGTACATCCTTGATTACGATTGCCGGATCAATACGGTGCGCGATCTTTCCAACTATTGATGGATCAGTGCCTGGTGCTGCATTGTGATCAACGATGCCAAGCACGCCGCCTTTTTTTAATAATTTGTGGATATTGACAAGAAATCCTTCTTTATCTATTGCGGGCCATCCATTCTCTTCATCCACATAATAAATATCGTGCATACCCAGAACGAAAATTGCAGCATCAAACTTCTCTTCCACACTATCAAGATCTGCAGGTTCAAGCACGATTCTTTTTACGTTCGGCAATCGATTGTCTCTCAACCGCTCAGTCACACTTTTATTAACAAAATTGTTCCAAGGACTGTTGTTGTAAAGTGTGACGCTGCCATCTTCCCCAACGAGATAACTAAGTATTTCAGAGTAGTAGCCGCCGCCACCGAATACATCAAGTACCTTCATCCCAGGTCTGATACCAAAAAACTCCAGCACTTCTGAAGGTTTTCGTTTTTCATCAAGATTTCGGTCTTTCTCGGTTCGCGCTGGATTTTCCACGGCTTCCTGCACCGTATTTGCAAAGCCAAGGTTGCCACACATAACCAGAAATGTTGCGAGGATTACATTTTTCATGATCAACCCCTCCATTACGATAAAGCATAAAGTCTGGCATTCAATCAGTTAAAGTTAACCCCGTCGACACCGATATACCAGCCATTAGCGTTGACTGTACCGTTTTTCAAGTTGGAACACCTGCAGAACCTCTAATCAACGATTCGATATCTCTGGCATTCAGCCGTAGATCAAGCGGAGCGCCGCCCGGCTTCTTCCTGCCGTAATGTATGCACATTGCAAAGGGAGTGGTGCGGCATTCCGACAACGCCGATATACGGCTGCTCTGAAGGCCCCTTCGGGCGAGATATTGAGTAGCTAATCAGAGTATCCCTTAAACCCATGGTATTCTCACAAAAACTACAACGATGAAGGTTACATTAATGAATAAAACGATTCTCGGCATCATCGTAACCACGTTCGCACGCACTCTATATCTGGGGATTTCTATATTGGGGAGTGAGCACCATTCCTTATAGTAGCTGGAAACAGACTGCCAACGACGAACAGACCCAACAGATGATGGCCGAATATTTTCCGGAATCTGGTGTTTACTTTATTCCTGGATTTAACCATGAACCAGAAGATCTCACGCGACTTTTTGAACAAGGGCCAACCGCTTTCGTCACTATCAATCTCGAAGGCAGACCACAGGTTGACCCTACTATTATGATTGGCGGCTTTATCCTGACTGTACTAATCGTCTCGCTGATGGCAGTCATGTTTCGAGTTGCAGGCGCCAAGGAGTTTCGCGACTTTGCACGATTGTCATTGGTGGCAGGTGCGCTCGCAGTGGTCGTCATAGATGGTGGTGACCTGATCTGGTGGCAAGCGCCAATCGAATGGAAAGTCTGGCAGATTATTTATGACTTTACGGTCTTTTTAGTGGCAGGGCATCTACTCGGGATCTTTATGAAACAAGAAAGTGCCAACAGTGGCTCTTAAAAAATAGGGAAGAAACCATTTAAACAAGAGAGAAACCATGATCGACCTATACACCAGCGGGACGCCTAACGGCCACAAGGCTTCAGTCACATTGGAAGAACTTGAACTCGATTATGAAGTTCATGCGATAAACCTGGGCGCGGGTGACCAGAAAACACCTGAATTTCTTGCCATGAATCCTAATGGAAGGATCCCAGTGATAAAAGACAGGGACAATGATGATCTTGTGGTCTTTGAGACCGGCGCGATCATGGTCTACCTGGCCGAGAAGACGGGTAAATTGCTGCCCTCCTCAGGCAAGTATCGTAGTGAAGTGATGCAGTGGCTAATGTTCCAGATGGGCGGCATCGGTCCAATGATGGGGCAAGCAAATGTTTTCTTCAGGTACTTTCCTGAGAAAATCCAACCTGCCATTGACCGATACCAGCATGAATGTCGCCGCCTGTTCGAGGTACTAGATACAGGATTGAAAGACAAAGAATGGCTGGCAGGCGACTTTTCCATTGCCGATATCGCCAATTGGTGCTGGGTACGAACGTATCGATGGTCCGGCATTTCCCGTGATGGCTTACCTCACCTGGACCGATGGCTCGGCCAAATGAAAGAAAGACCTGCCTGCCGGGCAGGCATATTAGTTCCGGAACCTGCACCAGAAAAAATACTTGAAGGCGAAGCAGAAAAGAAATTCATCAAGAGTGCGCAGAACATGCTGCAAACCTAGTCCAATGTAACCGGGTGACTAGTGAGATCCTTCGGGTTCCTTCGCCTATGGCTCAGGACAGGCGGTCAAAATATCGCCAACATCTCTTCGAAGGCGACCATTTGCCCACCATTGGCAGAAGACGGGACTAGGATCGGTGTCTTCACCCCGGCATCAAACCACGCCTCCACGCCGTCTCTCACCTGGGTCGCAGTACCGAACAATGTGGTGTCTGCCAACCATTTGTCTGTCAGGAAATGCGGTATTTTGTCCGTCTCGCCGTCTTCAATCGCCTTTTCGATGCCTTCCATTTCTTCAACGTAGCCGGCTTCTTTCCAATAGTTTCGGTAGTTGGGGAGCATCGCGTAAGAAGTTAACGTTTTCCTGTTAACCGCCTTCGCGGCTTCAATATCATCGTTGATACAAGTCGGAATCATATCGCCAATAAAGAAATTGTCATCGCCAAGAACGCTACTCGATAGGGCACCCAATGACTCGGCCATATGCGATCTGGCACCATTGGCGAAGACCAAACCCTCCGAGATCTCTTCCGAGAGAGCAATCATTTTCTTTCGTAAAGTGGCGAGAACGATGGGTGGCAATTCTCCGGCTCTGGGCACCGCTCTTAATTGTTCTACGAAGTTCCTTGTATCTGTCAAAGGTTTCCCACCATCGAGTCCTCGAGACTTTAGTGCAGGAGCATGGCTCACTCCTATTCCGAACCTAAACCGGCCACCTGATACCTCATGTATAAAGGACGCTGTGCTGGCATAATCCACTACCTGGCGAAAGTAAATCGGCATAATGCTAGTGCCAAATGTAATCTCGTTAGTGGCGAACGCCAATGCCTCACACAGTGCCAGCGAGTCGCCAAGGCTGGGACCATAAATCCCTGAAAAACCTCGCTTTTCGATTTCAGTGGCGAGTTCGATAGTGGCCTTGCGTCTGCCTGGAACAGCGGCAAGACTGAGAGCTGGCATGCGGATCATGGTTTTTCCTTTCCCATCTAGTAAAAAACGGCAGTCTACATCATGAACAGGCTTGTTCTTGCCCAGATTTCATGCAGCAATTTACCCCAATTCCGACCTGATATTCATCTTATCCCAACGATACTTCACTTTAACGCATCACGTAGAACCATTTTGCGAGATTTCCCGTCTATATGGGATGTGTAACAACTTACTCTTGTAAATAGATACTCTTACTAAATTAGTTCAGGTGATAAAGATGAAGACACTTCTTAAAGCTCGTTCAATTCGTAACACATTAATATCCGCGGCAGCGGCCTCGGTAATGACTTTACCCTTGTTAGCTTCAGCCTCAGTCATCCACAAAACTGACAGTGGTGTTCGCATAACTTATGAAAAGACAGAACTCTCCAGCAGAAGGGGTCAGAAAGGCTTGTACGCGAGATTAAAAAGTGCTTCTCGTAAAATCTGCGGTTCGTCCAACATTCGTATCACGGGTTCCGTACACAATTCTGCTGCGAAAAGCCAATGCTATGACGAAACATTGACGGCTGCAGTGGAGCGTGTTGGTAACCCGGAAATAACAGCGCTACATAACAATTAGTCGCGTACGTTATTGGGGCTTCGGGCGAAAGGTGAATCATCCCCGAATTCATTGATTGCCCGAACGCCCCTCGCCTTGCGTGTCACCGCTTCTCTCAGCAGCGATTTCGAGCGAAGAGATAATCAAATCCTGTGTCGACATAAACATACCTGATTTCCCAGCTTGCGATTATAATCAATCCCTGAATTAGGAATGAAGCAATGGCGAAGAAAGCAAGAAGTTTCCTTGTGCAACAAAAAATTGCCGTGGGTGTTGTGGCGCTGATTTTTATAGCGCTGATCGGTTATTTTTCTACGCTGGTGGTCAAGGACTCGCCGATCCTGGGTGATTTTGTTGAGGGGGAACACTACACCCTACTGGAGAAACCCAGACGAATTCGGGGTGAGAAAATCGAGGTGATGGAGTTCTTTTCCTACGGTTGCGTTCATTGCTACAATTTTGATCCAGAATTAAATGACTGGGTCGTGGCAAACATCGACAGGGTCAAGTTCATCAGGACGCCAGCAATCTCCAGTGACTACTGGCGGATCCTGGGCCGCAACTACTACACAATGGATAGACTCGGCATTGTCGACGACTATCATCTGTCTTTTTTTCGCGAGGTTCATGAAGTAAAACGAAATTTTACAAGCCTTAACAGATTAGGAGACTATTTCGACGGAAAGGGGACTACCGCTGATGAGTATAAAAAAGTTTTCAGCTCACCTGAGGTTTCCAGAAAGATAGCCGCTGCGGATCAAATGGCGCGCCGATTACAGGTGGCAAGCGTGCCTACCATCATCGTCCACGGAAAATACATGATTCGCCCAACCCGGAGTGTTGGTACCGCCAGAATGCTGGAGGTTATGGACTTTCTTGTCAACAAGGAACTTAAAAACTCGGAGGAACCGAGCGGGGGTTAGTAAACCTAATCCTCTAAATTGATCTGGGATTCACGATCAATCCGTTTCAACCGGAAAGTCTGATCCGGATCTTCGATCGGCGGCACGGGTTGGCGGCGTACAAATCGCATAGATGACATCTGCACGTACCATGCCGTAATCTCGGCTTTGACTATGCGGGTTTCCACTCCCGGATCTTGTCTGGCAATTACTTCTGCTTCTTCCCGGGAACCCGTCTTAACCAACATCAGGCTGCCCGGCTCACCGTCGACGGGTCCTCCCATCACCACCTGGTCATTGATATGCAGTTTTTGCAGATAGGAGTGATGTTTTCTTAAACCAGGTTGATCCTCGTATGAGATCGAATGATTCCAGTTCTCACCTGGCAGGTACCTGATGAGAAAGTAATTCGCATCGTCAGCACGCAGGTGATTGCTCAAAGCTACACAGGTGAAGGCACAGAACAGGAAGGAGGGAAATCTTAACACCGATCACTCCAGAGCCGGATCAAGCCCGGTATGACATGCATCAAAGCACCGTATGACAGGTGTCAAGCACCGTGCAGCAATGACGAACTCCGTTTTATCAATCACTTATTTTTTTATTCAGGTGCGGCATGCTGGTCGGGTCTTTCGGATCAAGGAATCTCTTTTCAGTTCCGGTTCGAGTAACGTTCTCATAGGTCCCATCACTACGCTTGACTAATTTGGTCCATCCCTGGTTCTTCAGCCAGCTGTCACCTTTTGGTGTATTCGCCATCGGTGCCATGGTAATGATTTTTCGAACGGGGGAATCCGGCCCGGTATCTCCCAGCTCGATCCTGGCAAGGTTACAGAGTTCACCCCAGGTTTCTATTTTCGCTGAGATGCCGTGTGTCACTTCCACCAATTGGCCATTGGCATCACACATATAGTCGTATCGGGGCATGTTGCTTTCCTATGAACCAAAGCGGTACCTGATTTTGATCACGAGTATGTTCGCCAGAGGTGCATCGTAACTGTTGGAGAAGATTTCCGAGAAACCGGAATTTCCCAGGGCGGCACCCTGATCTGCAAGTCGAGTATACACCACAAAAATATCTGAAAGCGGCGCAATTTCCCAACGGTACCTGGCCTGCAGGCTTATTTGCGAAAGAGAGAAACTATCCGGCGGACCCGCCGGTTTGGCGGTTGCAATCAAATCACCCGGTGCGGCAGGAATCAGGAAAAACTCATCTTCTTTTGCCTTGATGCCTACCCATTGAAGCGACACCCTGAATTGCTGTTTGGCACTGAGAAAATAGTCAACGGTAAGTTTCGGTATCCACTGTTCTGCCTTAAACGTGGTGAAATTAGAATCCTCCTGGTGCAGGAGCCAGCCGTCCCTGTCCTGGTAATCAACACTCAGATTCAGGCTAAAGCGATCACTGGGGCGCCATGACAATGTAGCACTGCCGGTGTAGGTGTCACCTCCCAAGTCTTCATCCCTAAAGCCAGCACTGAATCCGACACTGATCTCTTTCGAAGAATCAGAATCCCAACCAATAGACGTATTCACTTTTTCTTCAATTCGATAAGCGCCATTGCCAAAGCTGTTCAAGTCGTCATAACTTTTCGGCAAAAAACCCAGGCGCATGGTCAGCCGCGTCAGATTTTTGAACGTTGTCCGGTTGGAGAAAAATATACCACCCCCGGTGAACAGGCCATCCCCATTCTTCTGAATGAATCCTCTCACGTCAAATTGATTATCCCTGGCCCATGAAAGGTTGGAGGAAGTTCGTATGTGGGCGCTGCGAATCCTGAAATTATCGTTACGTTGCAGGAATCCAAGATCATTGATATCTACCGTATCATCCAAATATTCAATGCCAAGGCGCTGGGTAACCCCTTGGCGAAAGGTGTACTGGAAATCCAGGAATCCACCCAGACCGTTTTCAATAGCATCAATGTCGGACATGAACATCTGGCCGTCAATTTTCCAATTCCCGCTATCAGAAAGATAATGTCCATCAATACCATGAGTAAACGCATCTCTATCAGGGTGTAACACCGCCGTGGAAAGAAATCCAAAAGCACGATAAGCCCCGCCCGGATTATCCTCATAAATAACCCTGGCAACACCGTAATCACTGCCATCCCCATAGATATTGAACGATGCGCCTGCCAGTTCAACATCGAATTTTACATCGTCCTCGAACGCCCCAAGGAACCCGTAGCGAAAGCGCCCATACTGACCTGTTAGTTTCAACGCCCCTATCAATTCAGTAGGTTGAATAAGTTCTCTTTCTGAAATCAGAACATCAGATGCGAGCACAGGTTCGACCGGTTTCCCACCGATTCTCCTGGTATTGATCAGAGTCGTGGGGGCACCCCGGTTGCCGACTCCCCTGCCGCGCGTATCCGCCCGGGGAGAAGCAACAAACACTTCCTGACCTTCCAGGAAAAACAACCTCTTTTCCGGGAAAAAGGTCTCGGTTGCGGTGAGGTTGATCACCACCTCATCGGACTCTACGATACCGAAATCCGGATTCACCGTGGCAGTAACTTGAAAATTGGTTGAGGGGCGCCAGAAGAAATCAGCGCCAACCCGATACTTTACTTCGTCATCAATTTGATCATCAGCCACCGCCGTGAAAGGGTAAACGCTAAATTGCTGTTTTGGGTCAACACCTTTGAACTCAAGTGTTTGTAGTGCGGAAATAAACTTGGGTATCGTCGGCGGCAAAGCCGGCCAACCCCACCTCTCATCCAGATGGGCCACTTTTCGGGACATATAGAAACCAATGCGCCTTACATCAACTGTTTGTGGCATTGTCACGGTAGACCAGGGAATCCGATATTCAGCTGACCAGCCTGCATCCGTCTTCTCACTCTCCCCCCACCAGGCTCCATCCCAGTCGCTTGAAAACTGTCTCTCAGGAAGAACCGTTCCATCCATCAGTGAATCCCCGAGGCTAATCCCAAACCAATAACCGTAGCGACCCTCGCCGGAAGTATCTAAAGTCATACTGATACTGTCACGATTGAGTCGACGAGAATCCCTGCCGGATAACCTGGCGATAAGCGTCTCTCTGGGTTGGTCCATAACGATGCCAACATAGAGATTTTTGTCGTCATAAAAAAAGCGAACCCTGGTTCCATGAGGCGGTTCACGCAGCGTATCTGGTTCAATGACGACAAATTCATCATATGCTGGCAATCGCTGCCAGATGGGTTCATCCAGTTTCCCGTCGATAGTGATATCTGCGACATGCCGCTGAACAATAATCTTGTCGTTGAGAGCGAGATCCACTAGAAGATCCTGAGCAGCCAGGGCCACCGGACATAGTCCTGCCAGCAAACAACAGATATTAATTCTCAACACCATCCCCCTAACAACCCTCTAAATAGCGAGCACTGGTAAATTTTTGACGGGTTTTGTGAGTATTATTATTTTTCTCCCCGAGTTGACACGGGTCAGGCTTAACCTGGTGCAGGGCCCGGAAACTGATCACGCAATTCTCTTTTTAGCACTTTGCCACTGGGATTACGCGGGATGTCATCAATAAAAGCGGCACCTTTTGGCAATTTGAACCGGGCCAGCTTCCCGTCACAGTACTTCAGAATGTCTGCTTCGCTTAATGATTCATCTAGCCGAACGATCAGAGCGAACGGTGATTCACCCCAACGCTCACTCGGTTGACCAATAACGGCTACGTCTGCCACCTCCGGATGAGAAAGAATGACATTTTCTATTTCCGCCGGATAAATATTCTCACCACCGGATATGATCATATCCTTGATTCGATCCTGGATGTAAACAAAGCCATCTTCATCCACTGAAGCCACATCGCCAGTTCGCAGCCAGCCATCCTGGGTAATGGTCTCCGCCGTCGCTTCCGGTTGATTCCAGTACTCCAGCATAATATGTTCGCCACTGACCCAAACTTCACCCGGTTCCCCCGGGGGACAATCTTCGCCATCTTCGCCGACCACCCGCACCTCGGTATGAAAGAAAGCCTTGCCAGTTGAACCAATCTTTTTCAAGGCATGTTCAGCACTGATGACACAGGCGGGACCACAGGATTCAGTCAGGCCATATACCTGGTGGACCTCAATGCCTATATCGAAATACTGCTGAATCAGGTTGACCGGCAGCGGCGACGCGCCGCTTAGTATCCATCGTAGACGGGAGTAGTCAAACTTTTCAATATCCGGCACTTGAACCATGAAGCTGAGCATGGCGGGTACCAATAAAGCGGTAGTAACTTTTTCTTCGGCAATAAGCTCCCACGCCCGCATCGGGTCGAACTCACGCATCACCACACTGGTCACTCCCCGGTAGACATTCAACGTGATTGGTAACAATGATCCGACATGGAACATGGGCAGTGCAGCAAGGTAAATATCGCCATCCCTCAAATCACATGAAGCACCAAAAGTAAGCAACGCCCAGAAAGATGTCTTATGTGAATGCACAACTCCTTTCGGCAGTCCCGTTGTGCCGGATGTGTACATGATGTAGAGGAGATCATCATCGGCAGCACCGATGGCCGGTTCCTCATCACTACCGGCTTCACGGAACGAGATGTAGTCGTTTGAGAAATGGGTTTCACCATTATCCTGAGCAACCTGTATCCATGTTCTGACGTCTGTTTCTTCACCGCGACTGTGTAATTCCGTCATCAAATCGATGAATTCTTCACCAAAGATCAACGTGATTGCGCCGCTATCCTTCAGGATAAATTGCAGCTCGTCAGCCACCAGGCGCCAGTTTAAGGGAACCAATACCCCGCCAACTTTCGCGATGGCGAAATAGGCTTCTAAAAACTCGGCACTGTTCATCAGTGCCAATGCAACCCGGTCCCCTGGTTTGATGCCAAGCTTGATGAGGGAATTTGCCACTTGATTGCAGCGCATATTAAGTTCACCGAAAGTTAGGCGAACACTGGACTGGCTGTCTACATAAGCCTCCCTGTCATGGTTAATCGCCGCCCTGTTAGTCAGTAACGAACCTATATTGTTTTTCATTCTTGCTCTCTTTTTCGCTTTTTCTCTTGGCGTAGGCGCTAACGACCTACCAGGTCTCGTGATATCAGTTCTTTCATAATCTCCGAGGTGCCGCCATAGATACGTTGGACCCTGGCATCAAGGAAGGCACGGGAGATTTTGTATTCCCGCATGTAGCCATATCCACCAAATAGCTGCAGGCACTGATCAGCTACACGGCCCTGCATCTCGGTTGCGGCCAGCTTACACATGGAGGCTTCGCTCGGCGTCAACTCTCCATCCACGTACCGCTGAATACACTTTTCCATCAATGCCCGATTGAGTTCGATTTCAGTCTTCATCTCGGCAAGAACATAACGGGTGTTCTGGAATTTGGACAGCGATTGACCAAATACTTTCCGTTCCAGTACATATTCAATCGTTATTTCCAGCATACCCTGGGCTGCACCGACGCCACCAACCCCAAGAATCAACCTTTCCCGTGGCAGTTCATTCATGAGGTTGGCAAATCCCTGACCTTCCCCACCCAGTATTTCTTTAGCCGACACGCGCACATCTTGAAAAAACAATTCAGACGTATCCGCTGAATGAAGTCCTATCTTCTCCAGATTTCGTCCGCGCTGAAAGCCTTCGAGACCGCAATTAACCGTGAACAGTGTCATGCCCCTGGCACCCTGCTTCGGGTCTGTTTTTGTCGCGAGTACGATAACGTCACAATGCTGGCCATTGGTGATAAACGTCTTCTGGCCATTTATGACGTAGTCATCACCATCTTTTATCGCACTGGTCTTCATTCCCTGCAGGTCACTCCCGGCACCCGGCTCAGTCATACCGATAGCACCAACGAACTCTCCCGATACCATTTTCGGTATTATGTTTTGTTTCTGCTCCTCCGTACCAAGGTTCAAGATATAAGGTACGACAATGTCCGAATGTACACAAACGCCGGAAGCACGTGCACCATCTCCAGCGCGCGCTATTTCTTCGGTGATCAGGCAACTCAATTCAAACGATGCATCGTAGCCGCCGTACTCCGATGGCATGTCCACACACAGGAATCCATTTTCACCCAGTTTGTTCCACACTTCCCTCGGCCAAAGCTCTGCTTTCTCCCAATCGTCGTAGTAAGGCTCAATTTCCCGCTCAAGGAATTTGCAGAGACTATCCCTGAAGAGTTCCTTTTCCTCCGCACTTAAGAGCACTTTTTCATTCATCTCCGACTCCTCATAGCGCCAACTTTCCAACTAACCAAATTCGAGCCGTGAATACCAGGCTTTTATGACCATAAGGTCGACCTTGAAGCACGTATTTCGTACACTTAAGACATTCGTATCTTCCTGGAACCGGTCAATATCCGAACCAGAACAGGATCAATTGTTTGCCTTGAAGACTGCTTTCGGTCGCCGATACGTTGGACCGCCAGTCCTCGAGTCTGCCGCAAGGAGAGACCCGACACGGCGACCCTGGATATCAGAGAGCGTTACCTATTTCGAATCCAAAAATCGCAACAGCATGGCTGAAGATTCCTACGAACAAATAATCAATGATGCGTTACGCCACCATGGGTCTGGTGATTTACCTAGGGCTGACCAACTCTATCGAAAGGTATTATCGAAAGATCCGCAACACCCAGTTGCCCTGCACTTCCTCGGCGTTATCGCACTGCAAACCGGGCATACTGAAACTGCCATTACGCTTATCGAGCAAGCCGTCTCGCTGCGTCCTGACTATGCCGATGCACATAGCAACCTTGGCAACGCGCAACAGTCACTCGGCCGATTTGAAGATGCCGTAAAAAGCTATGAACAAGCCCTGTCACTAACCCCGCAGATGGCGGAAACGAGAGCGAATCTCGGCAATGCCAGGAGTCAACTCCAGCAATTCGAACTGGCAGTATCAGATTATCGAGCCGCCCTGGATTTGAAACCTGAACTTCCAGAGGCGCAACGTAACCTGGCACTGACCTTGCTGGCGTTAGGTCAATTAGACGAGGCGATGAAAAGTATCATCAAAGCAAGGGAACTCAATCCGAACTCACCGGAAATAGACCTTTCCATGGGTAATATCCTGCAGGAGCTGGGGCGAACAGGAGACGCTATCGAATGTTACAAGCGTGTCCTGCAAGTCCAGCCCGACTCCCCTCCTGTGCTTTGTAATCTTGGAAATGTACTGCGGGAGCAGGGGCACCTCGATGAGGCATTTAGTCGCTATGAACAGGCACTGATTATTGATCCTGACTATGCAGAAGCTCATTACAATCGCGGCATGGCCTACCATGATGCGGGTGATTTGGAATCTGCAATCAAAAATTTCCGACAGGCCCTGTCCCTCAAGGAGAACTATGGCAAAGCCCATATGTTGGTCGCCAACCTAACAAAGCATACACACCATGACGCAGATATTGTCGCTATGGAAAATGCATTTCACGACTCGACCGTAAACGATGAGCAGAAAATGCATCTCTCATTCGGACTCGGGAAATCCTTTGCGGATCTTGGCCACCATGATGTCGCGTTTAGTTATTACCAAACTGCAAATCGTCTACGCAGACAATCCATCAGCTTTGACATAGACAAAGATAGTGAAATCTTTGCCAATATAAAATCCGTGTTTACAGCAGACTTCTTGTCTTCACGATCTTCGTTGATGGATGCCGACACAAGTATAAGTGAAACACCTATATTCATTATTGGTATGCCACGATCCGGAACAACATTGGTCGAACAGATCCTTGCCAGCCATGGACACGTGTATGGCGCAGGAGAGCTCAACATACTGCCGCAGTGCATTGCCGATAACATCAAGACGCTGCTCGGCTTCGATTACACTGCTGCCTTGCCCAAAACAAAATCAGAAACGCTCCGCTCAATCGCAGCGGAATATCTCCAAGAGCTGCAAAAACTCGCCCCTGGTTTTCATCGCGTTACAGATAAACTACCCATGAATTTTTTGAATGTGGGCATGATCAAATTGCTGTTACCCGGCGCTCATATTATCCATTGCCAGAGAAATCCCCTGGATACCTGCCTTTCGATCTATAAGAATTTCTTCCCCGCCAGCGGGCATCACTACGCCTATGACCTCAGAGAATTAGGTCGTTACTACAACCTCTATCTTGACTTGATGGCACACTGGCGGAAAGTTTTACCAGGCGAATTTTATGATATTAACTATGAGGAACTTATAGCCGACCAGGAAACTGAGTCTCGCCGCCTGGTAGAAGCCTGCGGATTAGAATGGGACTCAGCTTGTATCGACTTCCACAAGACTAAACGCCAGGTATCCACCATCAGTGCCCTACAAGTTCGTAAACCAATCTATGGCGACTCAGTAGAACTCTGGCGAAAATACGAAAAACAACTAAAACCCCTTATTGATACTCTCTTGCCGGGTTGAATCTCAGTTGAATTCCCTGTCTGACTGGAATCTTGTTTTGACAGATTCAACTTCACTGGCACGTTGATCTTCTGACCAGTTCAGGATACTTGCCGTGGCTGACGCTGCGCTCTCGATAATTCCAGGGACTTCTAAAGGTCGGTAAAAGGCAACCCTGGTGCGGCGATAGATGATATCTTCCAGGGTCGTTGCGCCTTCCTGTTCGATCGCCCAGATCAATTCACCTATCACTATGCTGGTTCCATGTGACACTGGGTTCGGGTCCAGAGCCAGTACATCCCATGCTTCACTGCCGTACAGCCGGATAAGTCGCAGGGCTTTGTCTTCTTCCATTGGATAATCCATTTTCAGGCGGGATACCTGTTGTCCGACATCGCCTGAAAAGTCACCTCCCGGTAAAGGGATATCTTCAGATTCGTTACTTACCGATAGATTCAGCAATTTAACAGCCGTATCAACGGTTTCTTCTGCCATCTTCCGGTAGCCCGTTAACTTGCCACCGGCGATAGTGATCAGCCCGGATTTGCTGATCCAGATCTCATCCTTGCGGGAGATTTCCTTTGTTGATTTTCCTCTCTGTGCAATCAGGGGTCGGAGCCCCGCCCAGGTGGACAAACAATCATTAAGGGTAAGCTCTACGCCGAAGTAATCCTTAATTGGAGAGAATAAATATTCCAGCTCACTAATTTGCACCTCAGGCCATACGTTGGCAGCCTGTTCGTATCTCGTGTCGGTGGTGCCAATATAGACGACTTCACCTCGCGGAATCGCGAACACGGGACGATTATCCTTTGTAACCAATAAAACCATTTCATTGAGAGGTAGTGAACTATGTGGGATAACGACGTGTACACCTTTGGACAGGACCAGGGGTTTTTCACTACGCAAACCGTCAAGATCACAGACTGATTCAACCCACGGCCCAGCAGCATTGATAACGCCTTTGCATCTAACGATTAATTCTTCTCCAGTCAATGCACATTTAGCGCGTAGGGCTTGCAACTTGCTATCTTCCTTGATCATGCCGGTGACCCTGATTCTATTCAGCGCGACCCCTCCCGTATGCACGCCAGCGCGTATATTGGCCATGACCAGACGTGCATCGTCGGTCAAATACTCCCGATAAATACATGCTCGTGAATATCGCCCGGAATCAAGCAAGGGCTCTCTTGCTGCAAGGGCCTCGCCTGACAGGTTGAAATGAAGATCAGGTGCATCTACCTGCCCAAGCTGTTCATACAGGTTGACACCGATTCGATATTTGTAGAACTCAATGAGGTTCCTGGCCGGGAGCATCAGCCATTGCGGTTCAGCCAGATGCGGTGCCAATTCATGGACCCGCTTTCTTTCCCGCGCAGATTCCCTGACGACATGGATGTGACCCATGGCCAGATAGCGGATGCCGCCGTGGATTAACTTTGTGGATTTACTCGATGTGCCAGAGGCAAAATCTTCCGCCTCCAGTAAGGCAACGGATAATCCCCTAAGGCTGGCCTCGCGAAGGATACCGGCACCCGTAATACCCCCGCCGACTATGGCAAGGTCGAAAGTCCTATTTTGTAATTCACGCAACGTTGTTTCGCGTTGCCTGGTGTCTAGTACACTCATTAAGTTAAGTTACATCCACTATGCCTGTAAAAACATCATCTGCAGACGTCAAGATTCTCAACGCCGGACAAGATGACCTGCCTGCTATCCAGGATATCGCCAATACAATCTGGTATGAACACTACCCGGGCATCATCAGTCATCGGCAGATTGCCTATATGCTAGCGCTCGATTATTCGTTGGACGCCATGAATGAAGACCTGGCCATGGGCATTTCCATGGACAAACTAATCGTCGATGAGACTCTAGCGGGTTTTGCAGCCTATGGACCAACTGGGCGTGAGGAAGTCGTCAAATTGCACAAGCTTTACCTGCTGCAATCATTTCATGGACAGGGTCTGGGTTCAATGTTTTTGGCCCATGTTGAAGATGAATGCAGAAAACGGGGATACAAATCGATTATTCTTAACGTGAACAAAAACAATCATGATGCAATCAAAGCCTATCGTCGCAATGGTTATGCCAATCAGCAATCTGTATTGGCGGATATCGGTGATGGGTTTTTCATGGATGACTATGTGATGACGAAGATGCTCTAGCGATGGCTATGATGCCCGTTGGCTTCGCTTCGACTAGGTAGACATTTACGGTAATGACCTGAGTTAATGGAAGCGCACTTAAATCTCTGGTTTCATCACCGAGCCTGAATAACAAAATCACCCGAGGCTCAAGTGCTGTTCGATTCCCTCGATCTTGTCTTCCGCGTGGTGATTGACATAGAGGACGGTTGTTTCTGAACCGGCACAAATCTTTTCGATCAGCGCTAAAACCATCTGCCGATTAATATCATCGAGGCCGAGGCAGGGTTCATCGAGAATGAGCAGCGGTGGATGTTTGACCATGGCACGTGCGATTAGCAGCAAGCGCTGGTCCCCGTAGGATAACCGGTTAAAAGGTTGATCTGCCTGGCTTTCGAGGCCCAACAGCTGCAACCATTGCAACGCGATTTGTTTTTCAGTATCTGATGCCTTGTTGTACAAACCGATACTGTCATAAAAACCTGAAATGATTACGTTGGCTAAATTGATGCTGACCCGGTATTCCCACTGCAACGCGGTAGACACATAGCCGATGTATTGCTTTATATCCCAGATACTCTCACCGCTTCCACGCTGAAATCCAAAAACAAAAATATCATTGCTATAACACTGCGGGTGATCACCGGTGATCAGGTTAAGCAAGCAGGTTTTACCACTGCCATTGGGTCCTGTTAATTGCCAGTGCTGCTGCGGCTCTATACACCAATCCAGATCCTTAAACACAGTGTTGTCGCCGTAACGAATACTCGCATTGCGTATTCGTACAAGGGGGGTCGAGTCATCAAGAACAGGAACCTTATCATTCAGGTCCGCCTTCGGAATTTCAACGTCTGCCTTCTTTAAATGCAGCAACTGTGAAAGATCTTCTACTGCCACAATGTCACTGGTTTCGACCTTGTGTTTGATAGTTCCGTTTTCAAGATACGCAATATTGGTCACAAATTCCGGAATCTCATCGAATCGATTAAACACCAGCACCATTGCTGTCTCGAAGGATTGTTGTCGCAGAATCTTGCGAACCAATGGTACTGTTTCTGCGTCCAATCCCTCAAAAGGACCATCCAGTACCAACATTTCAGGGTTACAGGTCAACGCTCGTGTTATCAGTATTTTCCGGGTTTCTCCTGTGGACAGCTTTCGGAAGCCCCTCTCCATGAGTGGCGCAAACCGGAAAATCTCAATCAGCCTGGCTAGCAAACCTGGATTCACACTCAGTTCGTCTAACATCTCAGCAACTGGGGTACCTTCACTGATTTTGTCCGTGAAATCGCTATCATCACGATCACGCTCGCGTTCGATTAACTCCGCCTGCGCCTCGAGCGACACCACGCCGACGTTTGAAGGAAAGCCGTGGATACTTCCTGCTGTAAGCTCACCAACACCTGCGAGGGCTGCAGCGAGTGCCGACTTACCGGAACCATTGGCACCAGTAATTGCCCAGATCTCGCCCGGTTCTATTCGCCATTTGATGTCGATAAGGGAAAATGTTTCGCTAAAGCGGAGTGTTGCCCGCATAAACTCTATTGTGTTCAAGGGAGCGTCAGCGGCTCTTAAAAAAAGAGCAAGGCTGGGTACCACTAAACGACTTTCTTCATTGCACTCATATAACCACGCAATGTCTGTCCAACCGCTTCAACCGGATGAAACCTGATTGCAGCATTCACTTCAATGAGTCGTTGGTTATCGACGCCATAGTCATTAAGGCCCAGACCCCGGCCGATTACATCGGTATCAACTCCACCCATGAAGTCTGACAGCAATGGCTGACATACATGGTTATAGAGATAACAACCGTACTCGGCGGTGTCGGAGATAATGCTGTTCATTTCAAACAGCTTTTTCCGGGCAATCAAATTTGCGATTAAAGGCGTCTCATGCAGGGATTCGTAATATGCAGACTCTTCTTTTATTCCTGCAGATGTCATTGTCTCAAAGGCCAGTTCCACCCCGGCTTTCACCATGGCAACCATCAGGATGCCGTGATCAAAATACTCCTGCTCGGAGATTTCCTGATCAGCATTTTCAGTATTCTCAAAAACTGTTTCGCCAGTTTCCTTCCGCCAATCAAGCAGCTTTTCATCCTCGTTAGCCCAATCCTCCATCATCCCTGATGAAAAGTCGCCGGTCATGATGTCATCCATATGCTTGAGATAAAGAGGCCGCATAATATCTTTCATCTCCTGCGCAAGCTCGAACGCCTTGACCTTTGCCGGATTGGACAGGCGATCCATCATATTGGTGATGCCACCGTGCTTGAGCGCTTCCCCTACTGTCTCCCAGCCGTATTGGACCAGCTTGGCGGCATAACCCGGTTCAACTCCATTTTCCACCATCTTGTCGAAACACAACAAGGAACCAGTCTGCAGCATCCCACAGAGAATAGTTTGCTCGCCCATCAGATC
>JAPUGI010000394.1 GCA_027292925.1 Gammaproteobacteria bacterium | reverse complement strand
ATCTTCCCGGGTAACTTGTAACCGCCAATCTGTTTACGGCAGTGATCGAGAAGTTCTGCTTCACTTAATTGTGAGTCGGCATTTGTTACCACTACTGCATGGACTCTCTCAACATACTCGCGATCTGGAATTCCAATGACGGCACATTCCAGGACATCAGGATGCTGATAAATAACCGCTTCCACTTCACTTGAATAAACCTTTTCACCACCGGTCATAATAACGTCGTGCTTTCGATCTTTGAGGTACAGATACCCATCCTCATCAATGCAACCAACATCGCCGGTATAGAACCAGTCTTCCCTGAAAACTTCAGCATTTAATTCCGGTCTGTCCAGATATCCTTTGAATACGTTTTCTCCTCGCACTACTATTTCACCCTCCGAACCAGGAGGTAGTATCTGATCCTGTTCATTGACAATCCTGATGTCTACGCCAGACAGGGGTCGGCCGCATGATGAAAGGTGTTTCTGGTTTCTTGAATCCAGCGCAGCAACATGTGATTGATGATCGAGCATCGTCAGCAGAGGCGCAGTCTCGGTCAATCCATAGCCCTGCGCAATTTGCACACCAGGGAAGGTTTCGAATGTCTTTTTTATCCATGGGGCTGGCAATGGAGAAGCGCCATATATCATCTGTTTTAGACTGCTGAGATCGTATTTATCCAGCAACCCGGATTCAAGAACTACTATGATGATGATTGGCACCATTAACACAAAGGTAACACGATAATCCTCTATCGTTTGTAACAATAACTCTGGTTCAAATCTGGGCAGATAAACATTCGCAGCGCCATTCAACATATAAATAGTTTTTACCAACTCTGCTGAATGAAACATCGGTGGAAGGTGCAAGACAACGTCTTCCGATGACGCTGGCCAAACTGATCCAATTTGCCTGGCATTACTGAGAATATTACCATGGGTCAGGGGAACACCTTTGGATTTTCCCGTAGTCCCTCCCGTGTAAAGAAGTATCGCCTCTTCATCGGCAAGTGTATCTACAGGATCAACCGCTACCGCATTGGCGATTAATGCGTCGTAGTTTCTATCATTATTCTCTCCCGCAGGATACAGGTAGAAACTGCGGTCGTTCCATGCCCTTAATTCCGGCGCTTCCAATAGCTGGATAAATTGCGGATCGATGGCAATGGTCTTGCATGCAGCATCTTCGAGAATGTCATGGATCTCTGGCGGTGCAAGACGAAAGTTGATGGGAACCGGTATCGCTCCTATCCAGTAACCGGCATAAGTAAGTTCAGCCTGTCGATAAGAATTGAGTGCCAGAATTGCATAGCGATCACCCCTGTTGATTCCCAGATTCTGCAGTAAACCCGCCGCGCGTGCCACACGCTCAATAAATTCTGACCAGGTGTAGGTAACTTCGCTATCGAGAACAGCGATATTATCCCGGTATTGGTGTGCTGTATGCTGCAGAACCGATGTTAGGGTAGGCACCGTGCTTTGTTCTTGATGACTGTTTATCCCTTCGTCTATTTCTTCAGGTATTTTTTGGTAACAGAGGATATACCTGACCTGGCATAATTTCGGCAGGCGTTGTCTTTAAACTCCAGGGCTTTCTCCCACTCGTCGATGGAATAAGTATCCCTTTCTGCAACAACACGAATCTCCCGGACAACCCGTTCTTCCAGACCCATTTTTTCAGCAATCTGTTTGTCCGATAAACCGGGCTGACGCTTTTCCTCTGGTAAAAACTCCTGGTAATTCACCTGCACCGATTGTGAATACTGCATCACCTCGTCTTTGTATTTTTTGTAGGTCTCTGGATCAACAAAGTAAAAACCCATCATTCGTCTCCCGTTTTTAATTCGTGTTTAGGAAGCTCTGATCACGTCAGAGTTTCCTGTGGCACGCGGATGTGCCACCATAAGCAATGACAATATGTTATTGCTTATGTAAGCAAACTAAAAATCGCATTTTTAGTTTGCGTGCTCTGACAAGTCCCGGTTGGACTTGTTCAGAGCTTACTTTATTTTTTAATCCGGTGTTTGCTGCCAACGGGGCATACCCGCATGCATTCAAAGCACTGGCCCTGGCTGACATTGGCATAGGTCATAGACCAAAGTGTTCTGCTAAACAAGGATGAGTAAAGCATCATTTTTTGTTGTTCCTTGTCTTTTTCCTTAAGCGTTGCATCAAGCACCTTCTGAAAACCGGGTATCCAGTAGGTTTCTACCCGTGTCCGGCAACGGGCCTGATCATAACGTCTTTCAACTACACGCCCATCTTTCAATTTCCCACCCAGGCAACCTCCATCGTCAATGGGGCATATACTCATGCACGGTGTTGTACCCTCTGCGTCCCACATCTCTTTACATTCCGGTGCAGGACAAACAGGCTCATCCAGTGGACCATCCACCTGCAATGGCAAGGTGGAGATGACTATTGAGTAATACATAAAACCGTATTCGGGATTCAATACCGGTCCTGCCAGACTCTTGGTCCCGCATCCTGCCAGTTCCGCCGCTAAGGAAAAATTCACAAACGGCTGATTGCCCTTGTCAGTACCGGGCGGCACACAGACGGCGTAATAACCATAGTGATCTTCTATATAGCGGGACAAGCGCTGTGCCAGGTTATGCATCTTGTCTCCAAAGGAGGTCGTCTCCATGTGCTGATAAATCGGGCTCTGCCAGTCCCCCGCCCGGGGTTGTGCGCCACCGACGACATACACGGTCTTTGCCTTTGGGAGTATATCGGTGGGACGGTGGCCTTCGGGTGCGTCGGTAAATACGGTGGCATCGGCGACGCCGGTAACTACTGCCCCTCCCTTACTCGCCAGACCATCGAGGTCAGTCCGGCAGGCAGCAACATTCAGTTCGTCTGCGGCCGCACTCATTTCAATTTCCTTTCCGGCCGGGTGATGGGACAAACTCGCATGCATTCAAAACACTGCGCCACACTTTCTCTAAAAGAGCTGATGGCGGAACATGAACGGGTAAAAAATTCGGAATTAATCATGTTCGTCTGAGACTCCGGATCATCCTCTGTGACGATCTGTTCCATCGCCTTTTGAAAACTGTTAATGCCGAAATTCATGGCACGTGAGGTACAACGCTCTCGATCAAAGTAGGAAGAGGCGATGCGTCCCTCTTCATCGATCTCCCCGTCCAGACATCCACCGTCGTCGGACGGGCAGGCCGCCGTACAAGGTGTCTTGCCTATCTTGCGATAGGTTGCCACACACATGGGATGGGGACACACGTCCTGTACCAGCATGGGATCGGGAATTAATTCCAGTGTCGTAATACAGGCCGAGTAATACAATAGCCCGTACTTGGGGTTGAGAATAATATTCGCGGCCAGGGATCGCGTACCGAGTCCGGCCAGGACGGCAGCCAACATCATACTCATCACCGGCTGATGTCCACTGACTGAAAGGGCTGGCGCCATGATGGCGTAGTGGTCGAATTCGCTCTCAATAAAATCCGCGACGATCTGAACGATCAGGTCATTTCGAAAATCGTAACCATTAACTTCCATAAATCGATGGTCGGGACTTTGCCACGCCCCTGCTGTGGGACCGCGGGTACCCAGCACCACCACACTGCGCGCACCGGGCAGTATGTCAGCCGGTCGATGGCCTTCCGGCGCGGCATCGTCCCAACGTTCAGCAGGCGCAATACCAACGACGTCAATGCCGGCATTGATTGCGACTTCCTTTACCTGTCGGGTCTTTTCGTCAGAGTTGATTGCTTTGCCTGATTCCCTGGACTCTTGCACTTCAGTCATATTTTTTATTCGCTTATTCGTTATCTGCAACTTTAAAGCATTGATGAAGAATTAAATATGAGTATAGGTTATTTTGTGAGTATGGTTATATAGAGCGTTTATCTCACCAACCGGATCCTTTTTTCCACCACCAACTGGAGGATTTCGGGCCACCAAAGCCCAGTTTTATATCCAGCCAAAGAGCCAGCCCTCGAAGACTCGTCCCCGCGAGCCAGCGCCAAAAAGTGAAGTAAAGCCGTTCATACCAGTTGGTTGATGCCTTGTTGTAAGGACACACACGAATACAGATACCGCACTCCGTGCCCTGATCGGTCCAGAACTTAAAACACTTCTCTGCGTCAACTGTCCATTTGCGCACACCTATCAAGTTTGACTGATTGATTATTTCACTTTGCGGTTTCGATTCCGGGATCGCTTTTGGTGGGCATGCATCGGAACAGCGCCGACAGATCTGACAAAATTCCTTCACCCCGAATTTATCTGGTTTATCGTGGCGCAAGGGTAAATCTGTGAAGATCTGTCCAAAGCGAAGCCGGGGACCAAATTCTTTTGTAATAACCAGGCCATGGCGGCCGTATTCTCCCAGGCCCGCCTGGATTGCATAGGGTATTCGGTTCGCTGTATCGTTAAGGGAAGCGGCGGCACGGTAACCCATACCTTGTATAAACGCTGCAATACATTGCAGCGTATGTGCATCCTTTGAATACCCATAACCAGTGGCAACGCCGGCGGTTGCCGATGGATAGGTTTTTATGACATCGCGTGCCATCTCTGTGCCGATGACGATCGTATTGTTCAGACCTTCCGGTATCCCATGCGGTTTTTCTTCCAGTTTTTTTGCGTCAAAGCTGTTGGAGTAATGCCAGCGAAGATCGGTGGAGGTGATACCAACAATATCGGCACCGAAGAATTTACACACCTGTTTCATTTCAGCGGCCATTTGTTCCGGATCATCTACCGTCACCTTGTCTTGATTGGGTGGTTCATACTCGGCGATGTTGTCGAGAAATCCGTCCGTACGACCGCGATCCAGGCTGCGTTGAATAACGAGATTGGCGCCGGACCAGCCGGCATTTTTCAATGCAAAATCTTTTAGCCTAAAACCGTCACGTTCTTTTACATTGATCCCGGTAATAAACATGCTCTTGAACCAGTCAATAACCTTGTCCGATCGGATCCGTGCATCCCATTGTCCACGACAATAGATCTCATTCACCTGGTTGAAACGTTTGAAGTTTTCCTGGATCTCGAAATCACAAAGCTCGTCACGTGGATCGTGTATAGGCGCAAGCTCTTTGTAGGGCTTTTCCTGCCTGGGCGGATTATTCATGGTCAGCCGCTCAGGACCATAGAGTCGTTGTGGCTTGTTTATGATGTGTCGCTCCGGTAAAGCTCGCGTAGCTTTGTCTTCAGAATCTTTCCGAGTGCGCTTTTTGGCAGCGCATCAATAAACGCATATTTACGGGGTATCTTATACCCA
>JAPUGI010000393.1 GCA_027292925.1 Gammaproteobacteria bacterium | reverse complement strand
GGAAGGGATCGGTTTCGTGGCTGACCTGCGGGAACAGGACAGGATTGACTATGTCTACTATGTGACAGCCCACGAATTGGCTCACCAGTGGTGGGCGCATCAGGTGCTCGGTGCCGATGTGCAGGGATACACCATGATTGTAGAGAGCCTGGCGCAGTATTCAGCACTGATGGTGATGGAGGAGCA
Organism: Gammaproteobacteria bacterium; assembly: GCA_027292925.1. GTDB lineage: Bacteria > Pseudomonadota > Gammaproteobacteria > Pseudomonadales > Azotimanducaceae. Next base: position 13,178 of record JAPUGI010000393.1, on the reverse strand, counting down.
ATACGGTAAGGAAACCATGAAGCGTTTCCTTGAGTTTGAACTGGATCGTTATTTACGAGACAGGGGTGGTGAACTGATCGAGGAGTTGCCACTGTTCCTGGTTGAGAATCAACCCTACATTCATTATCGAAAAGGCAGTGTCGTACTTTACGCGTTGAAGGACTATGTCGGTGCGCCGGTAGTGAACGCCGCATTGGCAAGGTTTATCGATGAATATGCCTTCAAGGGCCCACCCTATCCAACTACCAGACAGTTGTTAACGATTATCAGGGAAGGCGCCCCACAGAAATACCAGGATATCATCACGGATCTGTTTGAAAAAATCGTCCTGTACGACCTGAAGGTCGCAGACTCATCGGTACGCAAATTGGAAAATGGCCGGTATGAAGTCAATATAGAAGTGGAAGCTCATAAATATGAGGCAGACGGAGAGGGTAGGGAAGAGGAAGTACCCTTTGTCACCTGGGTTGATATTGGGGTCCTCGGGGAAGAGCAAGGTGATTTGAAAGTACCGGAAATGATTTACATTAAAAAATATGAGGTCACACAAAATACCAGGAGCTTCACGATTATTGTCGACAAGGAGCCTGTCTCAGTGGGCATTGATCCCCTCAACAAACTGATTGACCGAAATCCTTCGGACAACGTTTTTAGAATAGAGAGTTGAAGTGAAGAGGCCCTAAAGCTTTGCCCCGGTAATGCCAACCCTGAGGTTTTCCACCAAATCATCGTCGGAAAACCGGAATCCGGAGGCTGCCTGAAGTCTTTGCCCTGCCCGAAGTGGACCGAGAGACACAGTTCTTTGGATATTGTCGCCGTTAACGGTAACTGCAAATGTGACATCAAAGCGAGCAATGGTGAGGCTGGTTCGATTGCTCACCGTTGCCACAAGGGCGTCATCGATTAGATAAGCTTTCGCGCTAATATATCTGGCGGGATTATCTGGCAGGTCCAGCCTGGTAAATGCGTCTCTTGCCCTGGCGCCGATTTCACCGCGCGCATTCATGGCATTTTGAAAGTAGTTCTTAGCACTGCGGCTATCATCAGCCGCCAAGGACAGTTGCCCTAACGCATTCATAGCGATGGCAGTAGGCAGGAGTTTGTTACTGTATTGAAGGTCCCGTTTGGCCGCGTCATATTGGCCGAGTTTCGACATTGAAAGACCTCGACCGAGGTAATATTCAAAATATTCCGGGTCCAGTTTCAGTGCCTGATCGTAGTAAGCGTTTGCAAGGCGGTATTGTTTCTTCTCAAAGTAGATATCAGCCTTAAGTCCATAAAACCGCGGTTCAGCAGGTTCTTCATGAATAGCCTTGTTGACCAAACCGAGCGCGGAATCTAGCTCGTTGTTCGCAGCCAGGGTGTTTGCCTGGTCAAATGCATTGTAAGCCGCCTGTTTTTGCTTTAGGTAGGCGATCTGTTTTCGGTATCGGTCGACACCAAGTTCAAAGTCCGTTCGCAGTTGTGGCGATAGTGCCGCGACGGTCGCGCGGTTCTTATCGACCCGTTCCTTCGATGGTGGATGACTGGAAAATAATCCCGCAAGCCAATTGCTATCTTCGACAGCAGATAACTCAACAAAAGTCTGTTGCAGAGAAATGGCTGCCATAGGGTCGTATCCTGCTTTAGCCATGTATTGGATACCATAATAGTCAGATTCGAGTTCTGCTGTGCGTCCGTATCGCTGTTTTAGTAACTGGCCACCTAACTGGGCACCGCCGACGATGTAGTTGCCATAGTCAGAATCTGAAACACCGATGGTAGTTGCCGTGATTGCTCCCTGCAGGATGACACCTCGCTGCATCAATTTTGCGCCGTGCCGTGCTGCCGCGTGAACTATTTCATGACTGAGCACGGCTGCCAATTCTGCTTCGTTGCCCAGTTTCAAAAGCAAACCCCGATTCACTGCTATCTTGCCGCCTGGCAAGGCCCAGGCATTAGGAACACTGTTGTTTATTACGACAAATTCATAGGGCAATTGACGGTCGCTGACAATGGCGATTCTCATGCCCACGTCATTTACATAATGGTTAAGCTCGGGGTCGACCTGGTAGAGCCCTCCCTGTGATTGCTGTGACGGCAAATATTGTTCCCTACCGATGGAAAGTTCCTGGGCCTCGGTAACAAACGACAACTCATTTTTTCCTGTAACGGGATTCACTGCGCAACCGGTCAGGAGCCAACTGATCATGAGAACGGGAAGTGCTAGGCGGTGCATGGTGAACCTCTTAGATTGTGATCCCAATCAAGTGTTAATAGCAGTTTGAGTCCGAAACGCTTTATCCACATACTAGTGACATCAGCATTTGCAATCGGTTCGAATCATGTCCCAATATCGTGTCACGATTTACCATGAAGGTGTATGTGAACATTTGCTTTAGGGAAGTACGATGCCGTTGACGCTCGAACGAATTGCGCAAGCAATAGCTGATCATGAACCCGCCCACTATGAATTGCGTGCCGGTACGAAGCAGGCCGCGGTAGCGGTTATTCTGAAGCAGTGTGAAGGTCACACAGAAGCGTTATTCATACTGAGAGCGAGTCACGAGGGTGACCCCTGGTCTGGCCACATGGCGTTTCCGGGTGGACACCGTGATCCGGGCGATGAGCACCTTAGACAGACCGCTGAACGAGAGACCCTGGAAGAAATCGGCCTGGATCTCAATCGCGATGGTCGTTTCTTCGGTGAAATTGATGCAGTTCACGCAAATCCCAGAGGTCGAAACCTGGATCTGGTGGTAACCCCCTTTGTCTATTCGTTAGAAAATGTACAGCCGCGACTTACACCAAATCATGAAGTGGCTGATATTCTATGGGGTTCCCTGAATGATATGTATTCGGGCGATTCAATCACAGTGGGTGAATTCCAGGTTCGGGGTGAACGTCACCGATACTCGGGTTATGACGTCGGTGGACAGGTGGTATGGGGTCTAACCTACAGGATGCTGGATCATTTCTTCGGCATGCTGGACCCTGACTGGGACCCGCACGATGAGTTTTGAGAGGGCTATGAGGAAAATCTCATCAGTCCATCAGATTCGCGACCATGGCGTTTAAATGTTTTTCCGCGAATCTTTCACCCATGCGAATATAACCAGGTGGATTGGGGTGTAAATCATCTGGAAGGTCACTTGCATCATTCTCATCAAATAGGTCTAGGCCGTTGAAGTAACGCAAGTTGCTATCCACGCGGACATCGACCACTTCTGCGATGAGGCTGCGAACTTTGGTCAGGCACATACATCCTTCTCTAATCTCCTGGTGTCCAGCCAGTGTTACGTATTTTCCGTTCCCATTTGGGATTGTTGGCCCTGGCTGATTTTCTGCACTAGGACAGAATATTGGTGAAATGAGTGTGATCGGCGTATCTGGCTTTCCTTCACGAATGGTATCGAGAAATCCATGTAACATCGGTTTGAATATGCGTTCGCGCATTGAATCCATGTTGATAATATTGATTCCGGTTTTCAGGCTGATGATGTCAGCAGCAGAATCTCTTATGACCCGTGCTATAAATGGATCAAGATGGCATTGCCCTGCAAATCCAAGATTATGCAAACTAGCGTGGGCGATTCGTGCGGCAACTGCTGGCCAGATTTGACTTGGCTGTAGCGCTTCCATGCAATGACTGATTGAACTGCCATAATGCAACCAGCTGGGCTTGTTACCATCAACGGGCTTGGTGATAGATGCATTGTCTTCAATAGTCAAGCTATGTAATTCTATAAACGCGTTTTGTGGTAACCATAATTCGCAGCGCTTATTTTCTGAAGACAGATTATTGAAAGTTAAGGTAGTGACTTCCCCTCTAATCAGTTCGAATTTTTCAGGGTTGTGCGCGTCCAACAGTATGGTATTGCCTTTAAGTGTGCTTATCGATGTGATGTTTCCGTCTATCTCCAAATCAAAAACTACCGGCTTCTTTTCAGCCGGTGGAGTAACCATATTAGTGGTAAGCGCCGTGATGCTGATCGATGTCGAATTTGTTTCAAATATGATGCGTACGCCCGAAGGCATGCGGATCATGACATCCATGAAGCGTGGGACTTGATTGCGGGTCCAGTCCGGTAGTCGCCGAGGGCTGATACCTCCAGGCCGCTGATCGATATCCAGTGCACCGTGAATAATCAGCTGTTTGTCTCTTAAGTCATCAATTTTAAGTGTTTGCATAGGAGTACTACTGGTCTAGTCGTGGAATTTAAAACTGAAACCACCACCGGCATCCTGGACATGGCCGATAAAGGAAGGTCCAAAATGGGCGGGCATCATGATGGCGTTGGATTCTATGCAGAATTCAAGCACCTCTTTTCTGGTGCTGATCGCCTGATCCGGTATTTCGCAGAAGGCGCTGTTCCAGTGTGGTTCGTAAACCTGGATAGGGTGATGGCAGATATCACCTGTAAACAAGGCTTTGTCACCTGCAGATGACAAGGTGACGGTAATACTTCCCGGGGTATGACCTGGTGCTGGTGAAATGTGCAGCATGTCGTCGATCAGGTCTACCTCGCCCTCGATCAGTTCAGCCAGACCCATGATGGGCAGGACGCTGTCATCGAAAGTCTGGTTGTTTACGGCGTTGAATACTTCCGGGTTCTCGGCGTTGCGTTCGTTTTTCCAGAATTCAAACTCGATTTCCGAAAACACATATTTGGCGTTGGAGAATGTCGGTACCCATTGTCCGTTCTGAAGTCGAGTGTTCCATCCCACATGATCCACATGGAGATGGGTGCACATGACATAGTCCATTTGATCCGGAGTCACGCCCGCTGCTTTGACATTAGCGAGCCAGGGGGTTTGCATTCGGTGCCAGTCCCGATAGGGCATGCGTTCCTTGTCGTTGCCGATGCAGGTGTCAATAAGGATATTGTGATGTGGGGTTTCAATCAGATAGGAATGCATACTTGCTATGATTCTGCCCGAATCTTCATCAATATGGTTTGGATAAATCCAGTCTCGATGTTTGTCCACTACCTCGGCAGAGTAGTCGGGGAAAAACATGACAGGATCAAATAACGGCCCAATCAATTCTTCAATCCGGGTGATTCTCGTGTCACCCACCTGCCAGTGTTGCATAAGCCCTCCTTATAGGATTGTGTATCCCATTCTGTCTCGCAATGCCGATTCTAATTCCCATGACGGTCTGTCAGTATAGTGCGTTTTCCTCTTAAGTTGATTGGCCGCTGGACCCGGGTAAAAAATGGCAGATAAAAGGAAGTCAGGTAAGAAGAAGGTCGCCCTGCAGTTACCGGTGGGAGCCAGGGAAGCGACGGTGTCGGAAAGATATTCCCTTGAGCTGGAAGCATTGGCGCCAGTTGCTGAAATTGTGGAAGTTGACGGCAGCAGTGCTGGTACATTCCTCTCCGGAGCACGTGATGCGGATGCGCTGATTACTTCATGGGGCCTAATAATCGATCAGCAAATTATCAAAGGGCTTGATAAGTGTGTCGTGATCGGGGTTGGCAGTGTCGGTGTTGATATGGTTGATGTTGATGCCGCAACTGAGGCAGGCATTGTTGTCACCAACGTACCGGACGTGTTTATCGAAGAAGTAGCCGATCACACCATCATGTTGCTGTTGGCTTGTGCGCGCCGGGTCAAACTCACGGACAAGATGGTCAAACAAGGTGACTGGTACAAAGGAAGACATGCCCTCAATCACATACCCAGGTTGTGGGGCCAGACCCTGGGTTTGATCTCTTTTGGCAACGTTGCGCGAGCTGTAGCAAGGCGGGCAAAAGTTTTCGGTTTGCAGGTAATTGCCTATGACCCGTATGTTTCCGAATTAAAGATGACTGGAGAAGGCGTAGAACCAGTCTCGTTTCCTGAACTATTGCAACGATCTGATTATCTCTCGGTGCATCCCGGACTTAACGAGGAAACCAGGAGCATGTTGAGTAATGAACAGTTCGCCCAGATGAAGGAGGGTGCGGTGGTAATCAATTGTGGAAGAGGACCTGTGATCGATGAAGCTGCGCTGATTTCAGCCCTTGAAAACGGCAAGATTGCTGCAGCCGGACTGGATGTATTGGAAAAAGAACCGCCAGATTTGGATAACCCTTTAATGGAAATGGACAATGTTATCCTGACGCCTCATGTAGCTTCTGCAACCACCAGAATGCGTCCTGAAACGAGGCGGCGAGTAGGAAGGGAAGTATCATTGGTACTGTCGGGTAAATGGCCTATGAGTTGTGTCAATCCAACGGTATTGCCGAGAGTTGAACTGGAAAGATGGCAACCCTATCCAATGGATCGCGGACCGAATCGATAGTGAAACAGCCTTGAGCGGCTCGCGGCTTTTGATAAACAGCCTTGAGCGGCGTGTGATAAACAGCCTTTGAGCGGCTTGTGATAAACAGCCTTGAGCGGCTTGTGATAAACAGCCTTGATCGGCTCGTGATAAACAGTCTTGGGCGGCACATGTAAATAAGGGGAGAGAAATATGCTAGTAGCGAATGCGATCGCGGAAGTCCTGAAAAGAGAAGGTGTTAAGTTCATTATCGGCTATCCGGTCAATCCCATTATTGAGGCGGCAGCCGAAGCAGATATCAGGACCATTATTGTTCGCCAGGAACGCGTGGGACTGCATATGGCAGACGCGTTGAGTCGGCTCAGCTCTGGTAAAGATATCGGCGTGTTCGTCATGCAACACGGACCCGGAGCAGAAAATGCGTTTGGCGGTGTTGCCCAGGCTTATAGTGAATCCGTTCCGATTCTGGTGATGCCTGGTGGATACGCGCGTCGCATTGCTCACTATTTTCCGAATTACAATTCCATACTGAATATGAAACACATCACCAAATGGGCAGAGCCGATGACCATGGCACGTTCCTTACCGGAAGTTATGCGCCGGGCATTTTGGCAACTTCGCAATGGCCGCGGAGGGCCTGTGCTGGTGGAAGTTCCGGCGGACGTGTTCCGTGAAGAAGTGGATGATAACTTTACTTATGTGCCCAGTTATACAACTCGAAGCGTGCCGGACCCGGCGGCAATTGAGGAGGTAGCAGAAGTGCTGTCGAAAGCTAAAAAGCCGGTGATTTACGCAGGACAGGGCGTGCATTATGCCGAGGCCTGGCCGGAGCTGAAACAACTTGCGGAGGAATGGAATATTCCGGTGACCACTAGTCTCGAAGGCAAGAGTTCCTTTCCCGAGAACCATCCCTTGTCCCTGGGTTCGGGTGGCCGTGCCATGCCAAAAAATGTACATGATTTTCTGCACGACGCGGATTTGATTTTCGGCATCGGTTGCAGCTTTGCACTCACGGGTTTTGGCGTGCAGATGCCCAGGGGTAAAACAATCATTCACGCTACCTTGGACCCGATGGACTTGAACAAGGACGTTCCGGTCCGCTATACGCTCGTTGGCGATGCGAAATTAACCTTGCAAAGTCTGATTTCCGCTCTGGATGGCAAGAATAAATCAGCATCGGAATCCCGAAAAGAATCGGTTCCTGCCCGGATAAAGGAAACAAAAGAAGCGTGGTTGAATGAATGGATGCCAAAACTAACAAATAGCGATACGCCAATTAGTCCTTACCGTGTGCTTTGGGATTTACTGCATACCGTTGATATTGATAATACTGTCATTACTCACGATGCAGGTAGCCCCAGAGACCAGATGTCTCCATTCTGGGAAAGTACGAAACCCCTCAGTTATATTGGCTGGGGGAAAACAACACAACTGGGTTACGGTCTGGGGCTCGCCATGGGCGCTAAGTTGGCTCGCCCCGACGCGCTTTGTATAAATGTCTGGGGAGATGCCGCCATCGGGTTTACCGGGATGGATTTTGAGACGGCTGTGCGGGAGCGACTTCCGATCTTATCTATTCTTTTCAACAACTTTTGCATGGCCATAGAACTACCCATCATGCAGGTGGCGACAGAAAAATATCGAAGTACGGATATTTCCGGGAATTATGCTGACATGGCGAAGGCGTTTGGCGGTTATGGTGAGAGGGTGACTGAGCCAGCTGAGATCATTCCTGCTATTCAGCGAGGAATAGAGGCAACCCGGAACGGCCAGGCCGCGTTACTGGAATTTATTACTGACAAGGAACAGTCAATATCAACTTTTTGATGCGCCAACTTTTGATTTACCAAGATGGCGGCTATAGAGCCACGCAAGGAACCGTTCCACACCCTGTTTGACATGCTCGCTTCGCGGTGAGGGAAACAGATCAAACGCGTGTTGGGCGCCTGCAATCTCTGCGTAGGCGACCTCGTTCGATGACGCACCCCGGAGCTTTTCGGCAAACACCCGGGCTTCTTCAACGGGTACCAGCGTATCTTTGTCACCGTGAATAATCAGGAAGGGTGGCGCCACGTCACTAATACGGAACAGTGGTGATGCTTGCTGATATTCTCCTTCATGACCATCGAATGACAACTTCATAATTGAAGTTTCAAAGAAGTTGCGTTGACCGTCGTGTTTTTGCAGCTGATTTTCGTTGGTAAAATCATAGACACCATAGAATGGGATAGCGCCTTGCACGGTTGTGTCCTTGTTTTCAAAACCGGGCTGGAACTCCGGGTCATTAGCAGATAGCGCCATCAGTGAGGACAGGTGACCACCAGCGGAACCGCCTGTAACGACGATGAACTCGGGATCACCGCCATAGTCGGCAATATGTTCCTTGATCCAGACCAGCGCTTCCTTGCAATCGATGATGTGTTCCGGAAAGGTTGCGCCTGGACTTAATCGATAGGAAGTCGCCACACAGATCCAATCCCTCTTTGCCATATGGGTCATGAGTGGAATGCCCTGTTCATTCTTGCTGCCTATTTTTTCTGTCCAGGCGCCTCCATGAATCTGAAACAGCACCGGTTTGCCTGTAACGCTTTGCCTTGGCCGATATATATCAAGCGCCTGGTGATGGTTTCCAAACGGTATATTTTTGATGACCTCGACGGACGGATCAATGGATGCAAAGGGTTTTTTGATCGCGTTGACATCCGGCGCGGCAGGAAAACGAGCACTAAGGTCATCATTGATCTTTGTCTGGTAATCCATACTCAGGCCAGTTTTCAGTGCAGTTTCTATTTGTTCACGAGCTTTGTGGCCCGCGACATGAAAGTACCCGAGTGCCAGCCACGCGGTAATACAGATCAAGAGGCCCAGAGCGCCAAAAAACCCTTCTACTGCGCCCGCCCATGCAAAAAGAAAAACAAGCAACACCTGCCCGATTATATGGTGAACAGCCAATTCACCGATCAGCCAACCAGAAATAAAGCTGACAAGAGCAAGGCCTTGATGGCGATAAACTGGATAGTAAAGGTTGTAGGCGAGCCACCCGAAGAGCAGCGACAAAAGAAAGAAAAACGTGGTCATTGCGTGTACCCTATGGAGCAGGAACCCTCAGCGGGATAATGAGTTAATTTGGCGTACATAGTTGATTCCAGTATTATCGCGCAGGTAAATCGTCACCGTTACAGCGGTTTTTCACGGAAGGAATAGGATGATACAGAAGTTCCGAATCTTTTTGCTACTCGGCATTAACACCATAGTACTCTATGGGCTCGTGCTATTCCTTATTCCTGGGGGAAACACCCAGCAACTCATTGTTATCGGTATTGCCATGGCATTGATGATGGTGGCACCGATTTTGATCATCAATCGCGCATTGAATTCCATGGAGCAGGAGTTGGAACAGGCGACCGGTGAACTTGCGGCCACTCGTGAAGAACTGGAACATATCAAGGCGACACTCTCTTCTATAACGACACTGGACGAACTAACGGGGTGTTACAACGAATCACACTTTCGTGAAGTTCTCACCCAACATCGAGGCATGAGTGAGCGTGGCAGCTATTACTTTACCCTTGCTGTGTTGCAGGTTGATCAGTTTAATAGTGTCGTAGACGAGCATGGGCTTGGCAGTGGTAATGAAGTTCTGCAGCTATTTGCCAGGATCGTTAAAGCAGCGTTGCGGGAAGTGGATGTACTATCAAGGCAAGGCCCAGATACTTTTGGCGTGTTGCTCTCGGGTGCGACCGAAGATGATGCTGTGATGGTTATCGACCGCATCAGCCAGTTGATTAGCCAGATCCAGGTAGTCGACGATGAAGATTTAAAGATCACAACCTCGGGTGGCATCACCTCATTTCATGGAACGGAGTTGTCAGACGAACTGATTGCTAATGCCAGCAAAGCCCTGGAGTTTGCGGTTGAGCAAGGTCGTGACCGCGTCGCCGGTTATCTGTATCACCCACCACCGGCTAAGGAAGAATCTGACGCCAATGAGCCTGAACAAGCCGAAGAAGGGGACTCGTTACAGTCATCCTGAGCCTGGAATCCGTCATCCTGGCCTGTCCTGAGCGAGTATAGCGAGCCGAAGGAAGCAAGAGCGAAGGATCTCACTCTTACTTCTCATCCTGAAATAAATGTTCATCAACGATATCCGCCACCATCGCCACGTGATCACGTGTCGCGTTAAGTGCCTTTACATATCTAAATGTTTTACCACCCGCCTCCAGGAAAATACCACGATTCAAAACTTTAATTTCCTCAAGTGTCTCAAGACAATCCGTTGCAAAGCCGGGGCAAATCACCAGTACGTTCGCAACCCCCTGATCGGGCAGTCGCGCCATTACTTCGCTAGTGTATGGGCGTAACCATTTAGCAGGTCCAAAACGAGACTGGAAGGTTAACGTCCATTCATGGTCCGCTAACCCTAAACTGTGTGCAACGAGATCTGCCGTACAGCGGCATTGTTCTGGATAAGGGTCGCCGCTATCCGCGTGAGCCTGGGGTATACCGTGGAAGGAGAACACCAATCGGGCACCGTTATCCAGGTACTTGCCGTATCGTTCGATAGATTTTGTCAGTGCATGTATATAGGCAGGGTGTTTGTGGTAGTCGGAAATAAACCTGAAGCTAGGAATGGGTCCTGAAGACAGGGTGAGACATACCTGGTCATGGGCGGCAGCAGTGGTGACGCTTGCATATTGTGGATATAAGGGTAGAAACAGAAATTTCGTCAAACCACTACTGTTCAATTCACCTATAACGTTATTCACTGACGGTTCACCATAAGTCATGGCGGACACGACCGTGATATTGGCCTCCTGATGCTGGCGTGACAGCAGTCGCTGGGATTTTTCTGCCAGTGCCCGGGTGATATTTCTGATGGGTCCATCGTAGGTTCCCCAGATCGACCGGTACTTGTGTACCAGTTTCAGAGGTCGAAACGTCAGAATGAACAAATACAGAATAGGCAGCCAGATTACACGTGGAATGCTAACTACTCTGGGATCCGACAGGAATTCTGCTAGGTAACGGCGGATTGCCGGAACTGTAGGGGCTTCGGGGGTCCCCAGGTTAAGCAGGATTACGGCCAGTTGTTTTTCTGTTTTTGCCATGGGTGAAATTATGCCCGTCATTCCGGGCATTATCTCTGTCATTTTGAACGATCAGCATATTACAAATATACCCATTGCCCTAAGAAGGCGCTTCCACCCCCGCGAGCATGCGTATGAGGTATCGTGTAACGAGCACTAAGGCTAAAATGAGATTATGGAAAAAGAACGCCTAAAAAAACTGCTGCTTAGCTTGCACCAGGAACTCGAAACCACAGATTCGGTTGATTCAGAAACCCGCCAACTTGCAAGCCAGTTAGATTCAGACATTAAGAATCTGCTGAATCCAGCCGAAAGTGTAAAACAGCAGGACAGCGTTCTTGAGCAGGCAGAATTGTTGGAAACGACATTTGCGGCGAAACATCCGACGGCGGAGACATTTATCCGGGAGATAATCGATATTCTTGGCAGAATGGGGATATAGCTAGTTGCTGTCCAGAAAATGAAAAAGTCGAATCATAGCCACTGAACTCCGAGAACAATAAATAATGAAAATAACCACTTGCGAATGAACTAGTCCCCTCAATGTCTGAATCAGGACAAGAACTAGCCAGATCAAATTACTGAATGCAACTCTTCGGAAATGAGTATGATGAGAGTGACCAAGTGTCCGCTCGAAAGAGGATAACAGCATGAATAAAAAAACAATTGGCAACACAGATATCACAGTCACGCAAATTGGACTCGGCTGCATGGGCTTGTCAGAATTCTATGGTCCACCCACAGATATCAGTGACGCTATCAAGCTACTTCACGAAGCGATTGAGTTGGGCGTGGACCACTTCGACACTGCAGAGTCTTACGGCGTAGGTTCTGCAAACGAAACACTACTAGGTCTAGCATTTAAGGATCGCCGGGATAAGGTCAGGATCGCCACCAAGTTCGGCCCACTTCGCGACCCTGAAACCGGTGAAAGAATAGGGCTCGATGGCTCAAGGGAGAATTGCCGCCGTGCAGTGGAGGGTTCACTTGAGCGCCTGCAAACGGACCACATTGATCTCTACTATTTACACCGCGCCGACCCCAACACGCCGATCGAAGATACCGTGGATGCCATGGCCGAACTCATCCAGGAAGGCAAAATCGGTGCCATTGGTCTGTCGGAAGTCTCCGGAGAGACACTGCGGCGGGCGTGCACCATCCACCCTATTGCGGCCGTACAATCCGAATACTCCATCTTCAGTCGTGATATTGAAGCTGAAGTTATCCCTGCCTGCATCGAAACCGGAACCAGCCTCGTCGCGTACTCGCCCCTCGGTCGCGGGATGTTAACGGGTAGCTTCAAAGCAGCAAGTGAAATCTCAGATACTGACTTCAGGGGTGTTATGCAACCTCGCTTTGCCGGTGACGCCTACGCTGCCAATCTCGCATTGGTTGAGCAGATAACAAGCATGGCGGACACAAAAGGTGTGACACCAGCAGAAGTTGCCCTCGCCTGGGTCATGGTCAAACAAGACAACGTGCTGCCTATCGCGGGCACGACGCGCCTTGCGAACCTGAAGACCAATATTGCCTCGATGGATTTAACACTGGATGCAGCGGATATGTCATTACTGGACCAACTCGCAGACCAGGTACAGGGAACTCGATATAACGAGCAGGGGATGACGTTATTGAACGGGTAGCCTGCCTCTCGGTATTTGCTCGGTCCGACGCTTCGGCGCAAAAACCTGTGCATGCATGTTTTTCGATCTTGAGTTCGTTCGGGGGCATTTAAACTTTTCTTCGAAAAGTTCTGGTGCCTTTGATAGCTTCAAGACCTCGTTTGTGTTTTGCACCGGAGGCGCAAAGCCACAAACCTGGTGGAGGTGGCGTCAACCAAATAG
>JAPUGI010000392.1 GCA_027292925.1 Gammaproteobacteria bacterium | reverse complement strand
CCTTCACCCAGACTGATAATGATATCCGGGCAATGATCAACGCAGGCTGAATCGAGAAACTTAGTTGCGGCACCCCAGACTACGGGAATTTCCACCGTTCTGATGTCTGGTCCGTGCAACGAGGAAGCTGCTATCCAGGAGGCGTTATTTTGCCTGCCATCAAAGGGTGTAAAACCTGTGACCAGGATTCTAGACATGGTCGGATTAAAATCAGAAGGTGTCCCGGATTGAAGCAGACAGATAGAGGTAAATCAAATCTTCTGGTATAAGGGAGTAGAACGGGCATCAAGAGTGAGGAGAAGACAGTATGAAAGCAGCAGTATTTAGGGAAGTGGGACAACCTCTGGAAGTTGAAGAAGTTACGATCTCCAAACCTGGTCCGAGGGAGGTGCTGATACGAACTGCCGCCGCTGGTGTTTGTCACAGTGACCTGCATTTTGTTGAAGGATTATATCCATGCGTAACACCCGTGGTGTTGGGGCACGAATCCGCTGGTATAGTCGAGGAAGTAGGGTCTTCGGTGACTTACGTTAAACCCGGGGATCATGTGATCACTTGTTTATCGGTATTTTGTGGTCATTGTGAATGGTGCCTTACCGGTCACCCGTCTTTGTGTGAAAGTCCAGAGGTACGTCGCGGAAAGGATGAGGAACCCAGGCTCGCACAGGATAATAATCCGATGCAACAATTTGCTAATTTGTCTTCTTTCGCCGAACAGATGCTGGTTCACGAACACGCTATTGTAAAGATTCGCGAGGATATGCCGTTGGACAGGGCGGCGTTGATTGGCTGCGGCGTAACCACAGGGGTCGGTTCTGTATTTCACACGGCAGCAGTTGAACCCGGTAGCACCGTCGCGGTCATCGGCTGTGGTGGGGTCGGCTTATCTTGCATTAATGGCGCTGCCCTGGTTGGTGCCGGGCAAATTATTGCTATTGATATGGTAGATTCCAAATTGGAAATGGCTAAGACGTTTGGCGCTACCGATGTGATAAATGGCGCGGACGTTGATGTGGTTGAGGCGGTGAAGGAACTCACCGGCGGCGGCGTTCAATATTCGTTTGAGGCTATCGGATTAAAAGCAACCGCAGAGCAGTCGTTTCGAATGCTTCGTGCTGGTGGCACGGCAACGATCATCGGCATGATTCCGGTAGGTGTGAAAATAGAACTCACAGGTTCTGCTTTCCTGCAGGAAAAGAAGATCCAGGGTTCTATGATGGGGTCAAATCGATTCCGGGTTGATATGCCGAGGTTTATCGATTTTTACCTGGCTGGAAAGTTACACCTGGATGAGATGGTGTCGAAAAGAATTTCACTGGGTGACATTAATGAAGCATTTGTGGATATGAAGGCGGGATCTGTGGCGCGTAGCGTGATTGTGTTTGACCAGTAACTGGTCCCACCGTCATGCCCGTGAAAACGGGTATCATTGATTGCGAAGCTGGTGCCTGAGTTCTTCTACCTGATCTTCAAGTTCATCGATTCGGTCTTCGAGGTGTTCTTCCATAAAAGTCGGACCCTCGTCCTCCTCATAAATCCTGTCATTACAATCATCGACCTGCCTTGCCATTGTGAACAAGTCGATGATCCAGCCTATTAAGCATAAACCCGCCGTGAACAGATAGAGCAGCGCCATACGGGGGCGTCGAAGATAGAGTTTATGCGCACCAATGATTCCCAGCGTCAGCCATAAAATGTAAGCGATGACGAGATCTCTTTCCCTGGTCATGCTATTTAACCGCCCGAACCCTGGATTTCTTACTCGCTGGCTTGCTTTGCAATTCGCCGACGATTTCGGTGAGCCTGGTTAGTTGCTCCTGGATACCGGCAAGCGTGACCGTCTCATCTGTAGATGAATTGACCCCTCTCGCACATTGGTAGGCCTCACGCAGAATCCGGCCACTATCTCGTTCTTCGGCGATAAACCTGCCGAGCAAAGCTGCGGTATGAGGGTCGATGCTCTTATCCGCTAACAATTGCAGGAGCTTGTCCTCGCCTTCCTGTTCAGGTTGGCCCACGCCGAGCTTCTCGAATTTGGCAACATCATCCAGAGTGGATGAAACGATCTCCATGGTTTTCTTGAACTTCGGATCGTCCTTTTCCTGCAGGCTGTAACCCAGCTCACACATGCGTTTTTCAAAACTTGCAGCGTGTTCTGCTTCCCGAAGTGCGACGGTTTTGAGCATGCCGGCCAGGTCAGCATTTTTGGTTTTCATTGCCCAGGCATCAAGGAACTCGAAACCTCGACGTTCGCCGTTGACAATTGCGTTGAGGGTACCGAGATAGCTTGGTTTGTTAGATGAACTCATGGTGAACTTCCTGAAATGACGGCAATATCATATACCCGTCATGCCCGATTGGCATCTTCTTCCTTCAGGTCTTCTTCCTTCAAACGGACGCGGCTGGTATTTTCCGGATGTTTGCCGTTGATACCACGGTAGAAGTCTCGAATTCGGTTCATGTCTTCTTGCACGTTGCCTGTCGGGACAAAAGACAGGCCCAGGCAGGCTACTTTTTCTTGATAATCCAGGGAACTGCAAACGATTGGAATCTGGGTAGCCAGGGTAATTTGGTAAAAACCGGATTTCCAGTAGTCTGTTTTGCGACGCGTGCCTGCAGGTGGGATCACCAGCGTAAATTGGGTCGATTCGCGAATGATGTCAGCAATGGTCTGCACCATATTGGAGCTCCTTGATCGATCGATAGGAACTCCCCCCAGGTATTTCAAAAAGGATCCCCAAACGGGAGGAAACATGCTCTTTTTCCCCAACCAGTTGATACCAAGGCGAAAACAATAGGCGGCACCGAGAAGAAATATGAAATCCCAGTTGCTGGTGTGCGGCGCTGCGATGATTATCATCTTCTTGCTATCCGGCACGCTTCCTTCTATTTTCCATCCCGTCAGTTTCATTACCGTCTTACCAAGCAGGAAAGCAAACAGGTTACATCGTCTGGCATCGTGCTTCGTTCTATCCATCATGCACCCACATATTTTGCTGCCCGCTCACCGGCGATTTTTCCAAATACTGCGCCAGAAGTAAGTCCGGTACCACCGGGGTAATTGAAATAGAAAAGTCCGCCAACCAGTTCTCCGGCGGCAAACAGGCCTGGAATAATTCCTTCGTCCTGATTATTGACTTCTGCATATTGGTTAATTCTCAGTCCTCCAAAAGTGAAAGTGATCCCGCAGGTGATTTGATAAGCCACATAGGGTGGTGCGTCCAGCGGGTTTGCCCAATTTGTTTTGTTGATCGCAAGACCCTGTGTACCACGAGCGTCCTTGACGGCGGGGTTGAATGGATTTCCTGTTTGCACCGCTGCATTATATTCCTTCAAGGTTTGAAGACAGGATAGCGCATCGACACCTTCCAGCTTCGCCACTAGCTGTTCCAGTGAATCGGCTTCAACCTTTGTTACTTCTCGAATACGGTATTCGTCCCGCAGTAAATCAACAACCTTTGAGTCGAAGATCTGCCAGGCAAATTGTTGTGGCTGGTTTAATACTTCCCGACCGTATTTCGCATAGGTGTAATTGCGAAAATCTGCACCCTCGTCTACAAAACGTTTCCCCAGGGCGTTGATCATCACACCCAGTGGATAGGAATGTTTTTGGAAGCCATCACCGATAGACAGATCTCCGAATTCAGGTGCATTGCGATCCCAGCCGACAGCGTGGCAACCTGACCAGTGCCCATAAGAAGCGGCTCCAGCTTCAAGTCCCATGCGGATACCATCTCCAGTGTTAAAACGCGTTCCTCTTACCTTTGCCAGTTCCCAACCCGGTCCGAGATAACGCGTTCTCCATTCGCTGTTTGCTTCAAATCCACCACACGCCAGAACAACGGCCTTGCAGGCAATGGATTCAGTTTTTCCGTGGTGTTTTACGATGATGCTGTTGATGCCATCATCGTCAACGTCAAGGCTCAAAGCCCGGCAATCACATAGGATCGATATCCCTGCTTTTTCGGCGGCCTTGTGCAGGTTTTCGATCAGGCCGGGTCCTCCTCCCCAGGCCTCAACAGTCAACCCACCCCAGAATTTGAACTTGCCATCAATTTTATATGCCTGTCTGCCATACATAGGCAGGAAACGAACACCCTGATGCTGCATCCACTTAATTGTCGGGTAACTGTTCTCGATCAGGATTTCGGTCAGATCCGGGTCACTGCGGTATTGAGTTACCCGGCCCATGTCGTCGTAAAAATCTTCACGCGTGTAGGTACCGAAATCAGCATTGGCAATTTCAGCATCGTTAAGATCCGGCATAATTGCCCGCAGGTCGTCCACACCGTTGTAGACGAACCGCATGGCGCCTGCCGTGTAGCTGGTATTGCCACCTTTCTCCTGCTCGGGTGCCCGTTCCATCACGAGTACATTGGCACCGGATTCCCGGGCAGCCAGAGCCGCACATATCGCCGCGTTTCCGGCGCCTACCACCACAATGTCTGGTTTTTGACCCATAGGTCGAATTGTTTATGGAATGAACGGGCAATGTATCATCGGCCATACCGTATAATCCAGCAGGGGTGCGTTGTTACGCGCGGTAGCTGGAATATTCCGGTAATCGCCGAATGATTGATAATAGAGGGCTAATAAGGTAGGAATAGATCTGAAACGCCTTATTTGGCAAAACAACTGACGGTAGGCCGTTATCATCATGATCAAGCGAACTGTTTCTTTTTTAATTCTCATTCTTTTGGTCGCGCTGACCAGCGTACAGGCCGCGGACTCTTTATTAGGAGCCGCTGAGGGTTCTTCACCACAGGTGGTGGCACAAATGTTACAGCGCCAGGTTGAGATTGCCATCCAGCAATCCGATATAGCGCAAGTGCTGGCTGTCAACGATGAAATTTCCGGCCTGTTCGCGTCAGAACCGGATTGGATCACGGAAAGCCTCGCTATCGCCAGCAGCTTTGATGAAGACCAGGCTGAAGTAGTCGAAGCATTCGGGCAGATGAGTGCAGAAGCACAGGGTGCGATAGAAGCCGGTGACTTTGAATCTGCGGCAATCGCACAGGAAGGTGTGATGCAATTGGCGCGGGAAATGCTTGGCCCGGAACATTGGTTAACGGCGGCCGCTATCCGGGATCTGGGTTTTATTTATCGACAACTGGGGATGGTCGAAGAAGCGGATGCACATTACAACGAAGCGGTTGCGCTAGCTGCATCTATCCTCAGCGAAGAACATCCTGAGACATTGGAGATCTATGGGTTGTTGGCCGAGCTTTATAGTGCGGCTGGTGCCATGGAAGAAGCCCAGGCCATCGGCGAGTCGGTCATTGGCGGGCTGGCGCTAAGTCTAGGCGAAGCGCATGAAAAGACAATTGATGCGCGTTTGAACCAGATTTCCGTTCTGGAATTTGCAGGTCTTTATGAAGAGGCCAGTGCTGCTCTTGCCAGCACCTGTGCCATGGTGGAAGAAAATTATGGTGCCTGGCATCCCAAGACGCTGGAATGTCTGTTAAGTCAGGCTAGCCTGGCGATCACGGCGGGGAATCTGGTTGAAGCCGCGGCTTTATATGACCAGTCTATTCACCGGTTGGGTGAGTCACTTCCAGCGATAAATTCTAAAGTGCTGAATGCCTTGAGCATACGAGCAGATATCTACCGGGAAGAAGGTGAATACCAGGTCGCGAGGGATCTTCTCTCGGGTGTCATCCAGACTGCGTTGCAAATTGGCGAAACCGGCGCGAGTTACACGGCAAAGTCTTACCTTGGCAGGGTGTTTAATAATGAAGGTGAGTTGGAGAATGCCCAAAAAATCACCGAAGAAGTGCTCGATTATGGCTTAGCCAATTGGTTAGACCAACCCATGGGCATCTATAACACGATGCTCGAGCTGGGAGTAATTTATCAACGCCAGGGAGAGTTCTCAGAGGCGGAGGCGACCTACGAAGAAGCCTTGCAAGGACTCGTGGATCTTGTCGGCGATCAACATCCGTCAACCCTTGTTGCGTTGAATAATCTGGGGCAGGTCTATGAAGAGATGGGGTTGTATGACAGGGCCGAGCCTATTCTAAAACTGGCGCTTAAGAACCTTGAAGCAACCCTTGGCCCCGAAAATCCGCAATCGTCCCGGGCACGGAACAACCTTGCCTTGCTGTTCGAGAGTCAGGGCAATTTCAGGGAAGCAGAACCTCTTTATACACAAAGTATCGAAGTCTTGTCCCAGACCAGGGGAGACGACTACACGGACACCATCGCGGTGCGTAACAACCTGGCATTCCTGTACATGATGATGGAGGATTATGATCGCTCTGCAGAAATGTTCGAACGTGTCCAGGAACAGTGGATGGCGTTGTTTGGCGAGGGACATCAAGCCACGCTTAAAGCGATGAATAATCTTGGTCGTATTTACCACAAGTTGCAACGGCTCACCGAAGCAGAACAACTGATCCTGCGCGCCTGGGAGGTTCGTCGGTCTGTGCTTGGTGCAGAACATCCCGATGTAGTGAGATCGATGATAGATCTAGGTTCTGTTTATATCGATCAGCAACGCCTGCCTGAAGCTGATACGGTCTTGACGGAGGCGTTGGCACTTGCTGAAAAAGTTCTGGGAGAACAGCATCCGTATACATTTGAAGCGCTGAATAATCTTGCGCGAGTGAACGAGGCACGAAACCAGTTGCAGGCAGCAGTCAAAATCCGGGAAACCGGGTTCGCCCGGCGAAGTGTATTTTTGGATC
Organism: Gammaproteobacteria bacterium; assembly: GCA_027292925.1. Lineage (GTDB taxonomy): Bacteria > Pseudomonadota > Gammaproteobacteria > Pseudomonadales > Azotimanducaceae. Next base: position 20,672 of record JAPUGI010000392.1, on the reverse strand, counting down.
GAATGCTTTGGGTAACCGGTGAGAATGCGAGGGAAGGCTACATCCGGCTGCATCGACCCGAGTTCAATGAATACCTGGCTTTGTTGACCAGACTTCAAGGTAGCGACAATGGTAAACGCGCCATCGCTGCTAGCCTGCAACGAAAAGGCCTGTTGCTCAAGGTTACCTCAGAAATTCAACAGGTCTCCAAAATGTCCGCTGATCCCAAGCTGAAAAAGGTGTCGGATGAACTGGCATCAGCGAGGAAAGAACTGGCAGCCATGACCTTGTCTGGTCCCACTGCAGAAACACAGGGGCGGCACGTACAAGTGCTGTATGACCTCGAACAAAAAGTCAATGAGTTGCAGGGTCAACTAGGTCGGAGAAGCGTCCGTTACAGAAGTTCAATCGCACACGTAAGTGTGGATACCCTGGCCGGTGTTATTCCGGAAGGGACAGCGCTGGTGGATTTTCTCACCTTTGAGGAAGGTGGTGAGTCGAAAATTTTAGCGGGCATCGTGGTCAATGATGGTGGAAAAATTCGTTATGAACTGGTGCAGTATCCGAATCGGGGCGAAATTGACGAACCGATTATTGAATACCGAACTATCATCCAGGATGACCAGGCAGATGAAGATGAGCTTCTCGAGGTTGGCCAGGATGCTTATGAGTTGGTGTGGCAACCCATAGACGACGTGATTGGTGACATCGAGTATGTATACCTGATTCCAGATGGAACATTGAACATCCTGCCTTTCAACGCGTTGGTCAACCGGGATGAGGAATATTTGATCCAGACCCATGATTTGCACCTTTTAACTTCTGGTCGTGATCTCCTTCCCAACGAATACAGAGTGGCGCAAGGAGATTATGTCATTCTTGCGGGTCCAGATTACAATTCTGAGAAGGTTGTGAGCAGGTCAGTTCGTGACGCCGCACAAGGCCGGCGATCCGCAGCCCTGCAGTTGGGTATTCGTGGCGCTGGCGGTGGTTTGCGTGGTCTGAACTTTACGCCGCTACCCGGAGCAGAGGAAGAAGGCAGAATTATTACGAGTCAGGTTCAGAAATATGATGCCCCGAATGAGGTTTTCTTCGGAGCGGATGCTCAGGAAGGGGTTCTGGCGAATATGCAGCGTGCACCCGAAATCTTACATATAGCTACTCACGGATTTTTCCTTAAAGCTGACGACACGCTGCGAAAACGATTGTTGAAATTACAACGTGGTGGAGAGGTTCATGTTCCACCTCCGGGAGACAATCCGTTGTTGCGTGCAGGTCTGGCGTTCGCCGGTATCAATACCAATGCGCAATTCCTTGGTGATATCGATACTGTTAACGACGGTGTCCTGACTGCGCTTGAAGTTCTTGATTTAAATCTCTCTGGCACCAGACTGGTCGTGTTGTCGGCGTGTGAAACCGGACTCGGTGAGATCCATGAAGGTGAGGGTGTCTATGGTTTACGCCGCTCCTTCCAGGAAGCGGGTGTGGCAGAAGTAGTGAGTTCGCTTTGGGCGGTCAGTGATGCGGGCACCCAGGCACTCATGACCAGTTTCTATGACCGGATTTTAGCTGGCGTACCCGCCCGAGATGCGTTGCGGGAAACCCAGTTGGACCTGATGGATTCTCCAGAGTGGGGATACCCTTATATATGGTCTGCGTTTATGATGGTAGGCAGCTACGAGTCTGCTGGAATTACCGTGCAATGATTTCATCAAATTAGAAAATTTTCACGATAGCGGCTGAATTGGCTAAAATAAAATAAAATAAAATAATGGTTGTAGGGGGTCTTAAGTGAATTTGCAAAGGATGTTGATCACGCTGCGGATATTTGTTTTTTCTTGTGCCGTGCTTTTTTCGAGTACCGTACTGGGGCAATCCCTTAATGAAGCTGTCAGCACGACATTAAGAACAAATCCCGACATCCTGGCAAGTAAATACAATGTTGAAGCCGCTGAGCAGTTACGAAAGCAGGCTCGTAGTGGTTATTTCCCGGTTGTGGACCTTATATTTGCTGGTGGCGAGGAGACTTCCAACAATACGACTACCCGTGCGGCTTCCCTCGACCCTACTAACCCTGATGATCTTCGTCTTACTCGTGAAGATCAGAGTATTAAAATCACACAACTGCTATACGACGGTTTCTCCACCAGGAATTTTGTGAAACAGCAAGCCGCACTTTTGGATGCTGCTATAGCGAGATTAGGCAGCAGTCAGGAGAATGTTAGTCTCCGTGCCATTCAAGTATATCTCGAAGTCCTCAGGCGTGATGCAGTCGTTGTGTTCGCAGATGAAAATCTCGATCAACATGAAATGACGCTAGATAAGATTAGTGAACGGTTCGAGAGTGGCGTGGGTACGAAGGTTGATGTTGTACAAACAAGAGGTAGGAGAGCGCAGGCAAAGTCAGGTGTATTGCTGACCCAAAGAGACGCAAAAAACGGGCGTGCAGAATTCTTCAGAGTGGTTGGTGAAAATCCGGTGGGGCTGGAAGATCCCCAGGCCATCACCGGATTGCCGCAAACCCTGGAAGGGGCGCTTGAGATAGCCTCCAGAAACAACCCGGGAATTAAGGCGGCAGAAGCTGAGCTTGAAGCTGCTATTGCTGCGCGCAAACAAGCAAGAAGCAGTTTCCATCCTAAGTTTGATTTGGAACTGGGGGCGACTCGGAACGAGGATACTGATGGTAGTCCTGGCGCCAATGACGATGAAACCGCGGTAATTCGCATGACCTATAATGTATTTAGAGGTGGTGCTGACAGGGCCCGGTCCAATGAGACGCAAGCGAGAGAATTTGCAGCTAGAGAGACGCTTAGGAGCAACAGACTTGCGGTAGAAGAAGATGTCACACTGATATGGAACGAGTTAGAGGACATCTTGGTACGACTGGAATACCTTGAAGCACATGTTAAATCAACGGAAGAAGTTCTGAAGGTATACAACGAACAACTAACACTCGGGAAAAGAACCCTTCTGGACTTGTTAGACGTTCAGAATGAGTTGCTTCGAGCCAGGATTGCTTTTGTATCAGGACAATATGTGGCGCTATTGGCGCGATATCGTGTTCTAACCAGTACCGGGCAATTACTCAAAACCATGGGAATCACGCCCGGGTAATCAGTTCCCTGATCCGACTAGTCGAAAAAGCTTCTGACGATACCGAGGCGCTCTGTTGACGCAACTGCTTTTTCCGGGTCCTGGTGTAGATTGCGGATGATGATGTCTGTATAGCCTAAACGCTCGAACGCCCGGAACCGTTCAGCAACAAGCTCCGCGTCGCCAATCACCAGAGCTTCTGGATCAAAACCTCGATATCCGCTGTTTTCAATAGAGCCTTTGACTTCCAGCGCATCATCATTCGATTCTGCGACATAGATATCACGGCGAATTGCAATCGTTGAGGGAACCGGTTTTGAGTGTTTGGATAATGCCGACCGATAGACATCCATCGCCGCTTCTGCCTGCGCAAGTGTCATGGAAGGGTCAGCCAACCAGGCGTCTCCCATCCTGGCTGCACGGTCAATTGCTACCGGGGCTGAAGCACCAATCCATACATCTACCGGTGCCGGAGGCAGTGGAGATATCTTCGCCTCGCTGAATTGCCATCTGCCATCCAATGAGACCGACTCACCGGACCAAAGCGCGCGCATACATTCAAGCGATTGTTCGAAAGAGGATGGCCGATACTTGATGTTGGTACCCATAGCATTGAATTGCCGTTTGCCGGTACCCAATCCACACTGCATCACGAATTTGCCTCCGGCAATGCATGACAGCGTTGCTATTTGTTCCGCTGCAAGGACAGGATTCCACAACGGCAGCAGAAACAAGGCGCCAGAAGTTCGCTCATCCCATTCCGCCAGCAGTCGTCCCATCATGGGCGTATTCTGGTAGTAGGGACTGGGGACGACATGATGATCGCCGACAAACAGGGAATCCAATCCCGCGCCCGCCGCTGCCCTGGTCCGCGCGATCATTTGTTTTGCGCCATCGCGCACATCACTGGTCTGGTAGGCGCTGGTAATTGAGATACCAATCTTCATGGGTTTTTCCAGGACAGTGCTGACCTCAAGCACTTATATATTTTACCACATATTGGTACTGGGAAAGCGCCCACAAATATGCGTTAATGATCAACTCTCAAAATTTTAATGACCTACAAAGTCTATATAAATCAGTAACTTATGATTGGTGTTGGTATAGATTTCGGAACCTCAAACTCTGCGGCAGCCTGGTATGATGGTGAGCGAGTACGTCTTGTTCAACTCGAATCGGATGGTGCCATCATGCCCACGGCGACTCACCTGAACCGGGATCTTGAAACTAAAACAGGTCAGCATGCGGTCCTACAATATATTGAAGAAAATCGAGATAGGATTGTCGAACTAACGCCGGAGATCATTGCGAAAAGCGCGATAGTAACATCCGAGGCTGCTATAGATGATCCCCACAGTGAAGCTGAAGTTGCAACTGCAGACGTCTATGGCCAACCCTGGGTAGACCGGGGAATGCCTGGCCGGTTGTTTCGCGGCGTGAAGAGATTGCTTGGCAATTCATCCGTAAAAAGACTGCTGGTTTTTAATCATTCGTTTCGAGTGGTCGCACTGATCACACCAGTATTACTTAGGATTCGTGAAGCCATTGACAGTTGTTTACCGGATCCTCTCGACGATGTACATTTTGGTCATCCGGTGTTGTTTGAAGGAAATGAACGCCACCGCAATGATCTTGCTTTTGCCAGATTAGAGGAAGCCTGCCTGCATTCGGGTATTGAAAAACTGACTTTCTATCCGGAGCCAGTGGCTGCGACCTTGAGCTACCTGCATGATAAAAGTACACGCTCGAGTGGACGAGTCCTGACCCTGGATTTTGGAGGCGGGACGCTGGATTTAAGTATCGTCGATTTTAGCGGGGTCGAATTTGATGTGCTCTCGACCGCCGGGATGTCTCTTGGTGGAGACCGTATTGATCAGCTGATTTTCCGCGAGTTGTTGTTTCCGTTACTGGGCAAAGGCGAGATCTGGTCGAGGGTTACCGACGGCAGGCTGATTGAAAACGAATTTCCCTTTGAGGAATTTGAAGACAAGCTTCTGAATTGGGCAGTTACTTACATATTGAACCAGAACCAGTATAGGGCGAAGGTAGCAGATCGCATTAAGCAAGGTGGTCCAGCCGTAGCAAAATTTGAACGCCTTGATGATCTCATTTCCCATAACTACAGCTATCTGGTTTTCCAGGCAATTAAGGATGCAAAAGCGCGTCTATCTACTGTGGAGGAAACGATTCTCGATATTCCTGAACTCGACATCGCCATCACCTTCACTCGAGAGCGGTTCGAATCAATGATGATTGACATGCTGCGACAGATCGATGAGATTCTAACCCGCGTACTTGAAGATGCCCATTGTACTGCCGATGATATCGACCTAGTGATCAGGACAGGAGGCTCTAGTCAGATTGCCGCGGTAAAACGTAGGCTCGAAGAAAGGTTTCCGGGACGAGTCATAGAGCATGATCCGTTTACCAGTGTCGCTGCCGGTTTGGCTATTGCCAGTTATCATGGTTACGAGTTCCATGGCCTGCCACAGTGATAGTTCCACTTTGGACGCCTCCTGAATCCCGGATTAGTAGTGCGCGCCTGACTGAATTCATTGACCTAGTTAACAAGCGATACGGACTAGGTCTCATCGGGTTTCATGATCTGCATCGTTGGTCGTTAAAAACACCAGGGTTGTTCTGGCGAGCGGTTTGGGATTTCACGGGTATTGTTTCTTCAAATCCGGTCAGTGACACGCTTGCCGATGGGGATAAATTTCCGGGAGCAACCTGGTTCCCGGGAGTGCGCCTGAATTTTGCCGAAAATCTCCTTCGATACCGTGATGACAAGGTTGCTATCGTTTCTGTTCTTGAGAATGGCAGACGAAAGGAAATTTCATTCAGGCAGCTTTATAAAAATGTTGCTCGACTGGCAATTGCATTGCGGCACGAAGGAGTGGTGGCAGGCGATCGGGTAGTTGGTTTCATGCCGAACATCATGGAAGCCGTGATCGCCATGCTGGCAACGACCAGTATCGGTGCCATCTGGTCTTCCTGTTCGCCCGACTTCGGTATAAACGGAGTACTCGATCGATTCGGCCAGATTGAGCCTAAGATTTTGTTTAGCGCCGATGGTTATTTCTACAATGGCAAAAGCTGCGATTCACTGCAGCGACTGGCAGAAATTGTTAATCAAATTGGTGGTCTTAAGCAGGTTGTCGTGGTGCCCGTGGTGAATGAGACTCCCGCCGTTGCCCACATTAATAACGCTGTCCTGTTCGAGGAATTTTTGCACAAAACGGAATCTGAAATAGTGTTCGAACAACTTCCCTTTGATCATCCGTTGTACGTTATGTACTCCTCGGGTACAACTGGAGTACCGAAATGTATTGTGCATGGTGCTGGTGGTACGTTGATACAGCACCTGAAGGAACACCAGTTGCATGTGGGGTTAAAGCGTGAAGATACCTTTTTCTATTTCACGACCTGTGGCTGGATGATGTGGAATTGGCTGGTTTCCGGGTTAGCGTCCGGGGCAACACTTGTGTTGTACGATGGTTCACCGTTTGCCGGTAATGGAAATATCCTGCTGGATTTGATTGATGATGAAAGCATTAATATCTTTGGTACCAGCGCAAAATATATTTCTGCCCTTGAAAAAGAAGGCAGGAAACCTCGAGACTCACACCGGCTCGATACTTTGAAAACAATTCTTTCCACCGGTTCTCCATTGGCGCACCAGAGCTATGATTATGTGTACCGTGACTTCAAGGCGGATGTTTGCCTGTCTTCGATTTCAGGGGGTGCTGACATAGTTTCCTGTTTTGTTGCAGGCAGCGAGGTACTGCCAGTATTCCGGGGTGAGATTCAGGTACCCGGATTAGGTATGGCTGTGGAGATCTGGGATGACAGTGGTCATGCCGTTACGGAACAAAAAGGAGAGCTTGTCTGCAGCAAACCATTCCCTTCTGCACCCGTTGGTTTCTGGAATGACGAAGACGGAAGCAAATACTCCAGGGCGTATTTTGAGAGATGGCCAGGCACCTGGGCCCATGGAGACTACGGGGAAGTGACCGCCCAAGGTGGCTTTATTATCCACGGTCGTTCCGACGCTGTACTCAACCCGGGCGGAATAAGGATAGGTACTGCTGAGATTTACCGTCAGGTGGAATGCCTGGATGAAATCACAGAGAGTATTGTCATAGGTCAGCAATGGCAGAACGATGTCAGGGTGATATTATTTGTTTTATTGAGTGAAGGTGTGCAATTGGACGATGAGTTGCAACAACGAATTCGCCAGTCCATCCGCGAAAACACCACACCCCGACATGTACCCGTGAAAATAATTTCCGTAGCAGATATTCCCAGAACCATAAGTGGCAAAATAGTAGAGCTTGCAGTGCGTGATGTGATTCATGGACGGGAGGTGAAGAATACAGATGCGCTTGCTAATCCTGAAGCCCTGGAACTCTACCGGGATCTTGTCGAGCTACAAACTTAGAATCAGAGAATAGTGGCACTCGTTTCAACCTTTGGCCGGCTAGTTGCGTCAAAGTAGAGAGAATATACAATCGCACAAGAATTCCCTTCATAAAAATAGGGTTCCGGGACCTAGTGTCTGAAGCTGAACAACTGTCGCAACCAGTAGTTGATGAAAAACTGCTGGTCAGGCGTGCGCGGGACAATGACTATCGAGCCTACGAGCAGCTATACAAACTGCATGTGGGGCGAGTGTTTGCGCTTTGCGTTCGGTTGTGCAGGGACAGGGATATGGCGGAAGACCTGACCCAGGAAGCATTTGTACAGGCGTGGCGAAAGTTGAGTAGTTTTCGTGGCGATAGCGCATTTGGCAGTTGGCTTTATCGAATTGCAACCAATACTGCGCTGAGCTACCTGAGAAAGCAGAAACCATTTCTTAACAGCCTCGATATCGATGACGTTCCGGAAACCGGCTATCGGGAAACCCACGATGAACAAATTGGTCTCGAGCAGGCGATTTCAGATCTACCGGATGGGGCAAGAGCAGTCTTTGTCCTGTATAGCCTTGAAGGATATACCCACGATGAGATCTCGAAACAACTGGGTATTGCCCAGGGTAGCAGTAAGGCACAACTACATCGTGCCAGGCAGTTGCTAAAACGCAGCCTTGGAGCAGGAATAAACCATTCGGGCAAGAGCAGCGTCTAAGCTGTGTGAATGAGGATTTGAGAGATGGCTGATAACGACAAAAGTGTGACTGATTCCCAGGACCTTGTGCTGGCTCGGGAAATCAGGAATCTTGATCCGGAGATGAGCCCCGAGCGAAACCTGTGGGCAGGCATAGAACGCCAGATTCAGGACTATCCACAAAAACAAAAAAAGACATCAGCTGACTGGGTACCCTATGGCGTTGCTGCCAGTTTGGTCATCGCGGTGAGTGCCCTGCTACTGAATGTGTTGGAGCTGAACCCCGCTGAACCACAGTTCGTTTCTGCGGATCGCTCTTTTGACCTGATGCAGGCCGAGTACATTCAGGTGCGAAACCCGCTGGTACAGAAATTCTCGGAGGTCAATAAGGAGTTGGATGATCAAACCTTGAACGACCTTTATCTTAACCTGGAAATCATGGAACAGGCACGGCGGGACATAGAAGCACAGGTTCGCCAGAACCCTGAAAACAGGCGACTGGTGGAAATGCTGATGCGCATTCATGAACAGGAACTTGAATTACTTAAACAGAATTTTAGCCGTCCAGGCCGATTCATGTAGAACAGTTGAATGGTGGACATTAAACAATGATTGAGACTCCTAAAATGAAAATGATAAAAATATTCCTTGTTACTACCAGCTTAGCGGTAACAAGCATTGCTTTTGCCGAACAGCGGGAAGTGAACCAGAGCCTGGATGTGAGTACCGATGGTTTTGTGCATATCAATGTGGTCCGTGGTGTGGTCACCGTGACGGGCTGGGAGAAAAATCAGGTTGAGGTTCGCGGGGAGCTAGATGAGCAGGTAGAGGAATTCATTTTCGAGGGAAATGGCAACGAGACACGCATTGAGGTCAGAATTCCCCGGTCTCGTGGTATGCGGTATTTCAGAGATGAAACAGACCTGACTATTCGTATTCCCGGGAATAGCCAACTCAGAGTGACCGGTGTATCAACTGATGTTGAAGTCAAAAAAGTCAATGGTAGTGTAGAGGTCGGGGTCGTAAGTGGAGATGTTTCACTGCGTGGAGGCACGGGTCGAATCGTCCTGCAAACGGTGAGTGGTGAAATTGAACTGCGGGACGCGAACGGACGGATACGGCTGAAATCAGTCAGTGGTGATATTGAATCGTATGAGACAACAGGTAGTAGTACCTACGGTACTGTCAGTGGCAGCATACTCGTAGAAAATGGCGGTGAGGAACTGAAGATCGAATCTGTTTCAGGAGATATTGAAGTTATCCGGACAGATTTTTTCACCATTGCTGGCCATTCAATCTCCGGAGATATTGAGATCAGGGGAGATATGAAGCAGGGCGGGTCGATTGAATTTGACAATGTTAGTGGTTCGATTCGTCTCAGGCTTGGTGGGGATGTTGATTCACGTTTTGACCTGGAAACTGGTTCCGGCAGCATCCGCAACCGCCTCACCAACGATAGACCCAAAGTTTCAAAATATGTCCGCGATGAAAGCCTGCGTTTTATCATGGGCGAAGGCTCGGGAGAAATTATCCTCAGTACCCGGTCTGGCGACATTACCCTGTCAAACTGACTCCACACGGCGCCGAGCGTGCTCTTCTAAACAGCGGAGTTGGAAGTAAATCCAGATTATCTGTATAAATGCTATTTCGCTTGATCAGCTGGAATAGCAATGAAGAATCTCTTTTCGATTGAAGGTAAAACCGCGCTCGTTACCGGTGGCTCACGAGGTATCGGTGAAATGATTGCGGCTGGTTTTCTAGCCAGTGGTGCAAAAGTTTATATCAGTTCCCGAAAGGCTGAAGTATGTGATGCGACCGCCGAAAAACTATCAGGCGAATATGGTGGTGAATGTATTTCAATTCCAGCTAACCTGGCCAACCTCGACGGAATTGAAGCGTTGGTGAGCGATCTTCGAGAGAAAGAGAAACAACTCGACATCCTGGTAAACAACGCAGGTGTGACCTGGGGAGCTCCCCTTGAAGAGTTTCCGGAAAGCGGCTGGGACAAGGTGATGGACACCAATGTCAAAGGCGTCTTTTTTTTAACTCAGAAATTGTTGCCACTGCTACGAAAATCAGCAACTCATGATGACCCGGCCCGGGTAATTAACGTGGGTTCAATCGACGGGATAGTCACCCCGAGATTCGAAAACTTCTCCTACGGACCTTCCAAAGCGGCGGTGCACCACCTGACCCGTGTATTGGCAGCACATCTGGTAAAACAGCACATAATTGTCAATGCCATCGCTCCGGGGCCGTTTCCCACATGGATGTTAAGTGCCGGAGTCGGTTTTGGCGGACAGACCGAAGGTGTTGACTGGGATGCGGTGGGCAATAGTAATCCCAGGGGAAGAGTTGGCACCATGGAAGACATCGCTGGTCTGGCTATTTTCCTAAGTTCGAGGGCCGGTGCTTATACAGTAGGGGAAACCATCACCTGTGATGGTGGTGCGGTGGCTTCTGCCACTCCTGGTGCATAAAACCGTCTATTATGTTGTTATGTGTATTCGACGCCTGCTGCTGTTGTTGCTGTTAATCGGGTTGGTTCCCCATGTATTGGCATATGAATCCGACCAGTATAGCAATCGCCCAGCAATCGTGTCGGATTCGACAATGGTGATGGATCGCAAGGTCAATGACGCACTTGCGCTAGTGATCAAGGACTGGGGAGAAAAACGGCGCAGCAACAAGGCGTTTGCGAGAGCGATCTACTTCGAACTCGGCGGCCTGCACTGGGCTGACAAGATCGAACGCTGGGCTGCAAAAACCGACCTGGTTGAGAAATACCCACAAACCCGCCGCCAAAGTATCTATCAGGGTATGCCTATTTGGGCAACCAGGGTCAATTTTGTGTTTGGCGTAGGAAGATCGTTCAAGGTCAATGAAGTGATGGTCGGTTCCGATAAATTCGGACACTTCTTCTCCCAGGGATTCAAGTATTACAAGCGCGAATTAAAAGGTTGGGATGCCCAAAGGCTATATGCCAGGGCTGCTTTCGCCGAGCGTTGGCTCTGGGGCCAGTTAACGACAGGCGTCTATTCCAATGCCGACCTGGTGGCCAATTATGAAGGTATGCTTTTTTACAAAAGTCTGTTTGAAAACGATGTGATTGAGGGGAAGCGTGCGATCCTGCGGTGGAAGGATGGTAAGCCGGAGCAGATCAGGCAGTTTACCTGGGCTGATCACATCAACGACTATTGGGATGAGGTCTTGAATCCTTCGTTTAATGTTGCTTCATTGGATAAAAGACTTCGCCCACGCATCAGGAAATTATGCGGGGATTATGAAACACGACCAGAGCTGTATGTGTCAGAGGATGATGAGTTGTTATGGGAGAGATATTACGCTATCGGCATGAAAGACAACCGGCGCAATCTTTTCCTCAATATATGTGACCGAAACGGCGGGGCAACAGGCACTTCTCAGGCACTCGGTGTGATTCGATAGCTACAGCGGCGAGCACCGTTGAGAATATAATCTTCCCTTACGACAATTGCGCTTCCCTCAAACAACTTCTGGAACACGTCAAGTTCAGATCGACAAAATCCCTGGCAGCTTTTTGCTGCAATACAAATTGGGCAATGATGTTCGGACAAAATAAATTCCCCTTCCTGTTCCAATACCTCCGCCATATAACCCTCGTTGGTCCGAATCCTGGCAAGTTGTGATATTTTGCCAGCTAGGGTCTTGTGTTTCTCCAGTTCCCGGCGGTATAACTCAAAGGTTTCTCTGGTCCTTTTCTCAATAATCCTGTCCATGGCTGACTCACCCAGCAACTCCCTGACCGAGAGGATTAAGTCCACTGTCACCTGGGCATGCGCATCGGGAAATCGCTGATGACCCTTTTCCGTTAATTTCCAGGGTTTGACAGGACGACCCCGGGGTTGGGGTTCTTCAGCTAGTGCTTCAATCAGGCCGTCGGCCGCCAGTTGTGCGATATGTTGCCGTACCCCCATTGTGGTAACGTCGAGAGTTTCGGCCAGTGATTTAACACTTTGTGGACCTAAGCGCTTGATTTGATAAAGGATTTTGTCCTGGCTGGTACTGCTGTAGTGTTCCATGGAAAGGATATTGCCGAAAATTCGAAATTAAGTAAACAAAAAACTTTACATATTAAATCTCGAAGCTTAAATTGCTTTTTTACAAAGTAAAAACTTTACTATATATCTCGCCGTTGAGGAGATTGTCAATGAAGCTGCTGATTGAACACGCCAATATCACTGTTGCTTCAACTGAAGAAGCGAAACGATTCCTGGGCGCGGCGTTCCCGGATTTTCATGTCAGAGGCGGAGGTTTTTTACACGGTGACGAATCGTCCGGTACATGGGTTCATTTTGGAAATGATGAAACATACCTGGCGCTTCAGGAAAACAGGGTGCATGCCGAACGATCCGACGTGCCGTATACCAATGATGGCATCAATCATTTGGGATTCGTCGTTGATGATATGGATGGCTTGGTCTCCAGGATGTCCGAGGCGGGTTACCATCCGACTGCGGCATCGGCTATTGAAGGGCACCCCTATCGTAAACGAGCCTATTTTTTAGACAAAAATGACTTTGAATGGGAATTTGTCGAATACCTCAGTAGCGACCCGGCGGAAAAAAATTCATATTGACTGGGACTCAGGCCGACCCACCGCGCCTGATACCATGTTGCGATTTGCTTCTTCCTTGCTTGATTTTTTTGTTGGTTTCCCCCGTGCCTTGAAGTTATACGGGTCGGTATCGATTTCCTCAAGCTCCAGTTCACCGTTTAGGACGGCCTGCTTCCATTGCTGGTGTTCTTTTTCCCGGGCCTGGAATTCCGGCATGACTTCCTTGCCAAATAATTCGAGGCTGCTGCAGATATCTTCGTGCGTATTTTTACCTGCCTGGTTTAACAAAATTACCTGGTCAACGTTTCCTGTTTCAAGTTCCAGAAGTTTCTCGCGGATGGTATCCGGTGAACCGATCAATTCGCTACCTGATCGTTTTTGCCCGGCGGGAGTTTGTTTCCATTCCTGGTAGCGATCCCAGAAATTAACGGTTCCCGGTTCGAATGGCCCTTCCCGGCTATAGAGTCCCAGGGTGAACTGGAAAAACGTCCAACCGTCAGCCTTCTCCCAGGCTTGCTCATCCGTTTCACAGCACATGAATCCGGATACAACTGCGATATTGGCGTTAGCCTGGTAATCGCAGAGTTTCTCCTGGTCCTTAACAAACGTATTGTAATAGGCATTGACCCAGGCTCTCGAAGCGTCGAGATCGACGAACTTAAAACACAGTGCTCCCATTCCCCGGTGGGCAGCGTAACGGATGGTATCTAGTTGCGAACAGGCAACCCACAGTGGAGGGTGGGGTTTTTGCAGTGGTTTTGGAACCACTGCACGAAGCGGAAACTTGAAGTACTCGCCGTCGTATTCCCAGGCATGGTTGTAGAACATCGGCAGCATACATTTAACTCCATCTTCCCAGACATCACGCTTGTCACGAAAACGCAAGTTGAATGGGTGCAGTTCAGTCGTTGAGGCGCCTTCACCTAAGCCTAATTCAACCCTGCCATTAGAAATCAGATCCAGGGTAGCCACTTTTTCCGCCACCCGCGCGGGGTGGTTGGTAGTTAACTGGATGATGCCGTGACCGAGCCGAATATTCTTGGTTCGCTGGCTGGCCGCCGCCAGAAACACCTCTGGCGCGGAAGAATGGGAATATTCCTCCAGAAAATGGTGCTCGACCTCCCAGGCATAGTCATAGCCAAGATTATCAGCAAGCTCGATCTGGTCCAGCGACTCCATTAACAGCTTATGTTCACTGTTTTCGTTCCATGGCCGTGGTAGCTGGTGCTCGTAGAAAATTCCAAATTTCATGTATCTTATTCCTGTGACTGGCTGTTATAACCCAAGCATACCTTTTTCCATGCGGCCTTGTCCCGCCTTGAGAAATCAGATGGGGTTGCCGTCTGCATCAATCAGCGTGACTTTTCCAAAACCCAGTTTGGAAAGTTCGGGTTCAATGACCGCACGATCGCCCACCACGACCCAGGTCATGGCATCGGGGTTGATGATTTTTTTTGCGATCCGGTTAACCTCGTCTAACGTGAGGGCATTCACCTTGTCGGCATATTCATTGAAGTAATTATCAGCCAATCCGTATTGTACAATTTGTGAAATACTACCCATGACGGCACCGGAAGACTCCCAGCGACCTGAAAGCGACAATGTATTGCTGGCCACTGACTTTTCCAGTTCTTCCTGCATAGCCGGGTGATCGGTGACGAAACCTCGGAGTTCCTTCATCACTTCTTCTATTGATTCGCGAGTTTTGTCAGTTTGAACACTTGAATAAATGAAGAATAATCGTTGTCCCTTGGCGTTAAATAGACCGGTTTGTGCGCCATATGACCATCCTTTGTCTTCACGAAGATTCATGTTAATACGTGAAGTAGACATGCCACCGATGATGTCGTTCATTGCTTCGATTGCTATTTCATCGGGGTTAGCCTTGGGGACTGCCAACAGGGCTGAGAACAAAATTGATTGTTCGGAACCAGGACGATCCACCAGATAGACACGGACTTTGCTGGCGCTGTCCACATGTGCAATGTTCTTGACGGGCGTTTCTCCTGCACGCCATTTGCCAAAGGCTTTTTCCAGTTTTGGCAGGATTTCGTTCAAAGTTGTGTCTCCGACAACGACCATTGTTGAGTGGTTTGCCTTGAACCAGGTCGAGTGAAATTTCTCTATTTCATCGAGAGTAATACTATTTACAGATTCGATGGTTCCTGAACCTGTCCTTGGGTTTCCATATGCGTGCTTCGCGCCGTACAGGAGCTGAGGCAGTACTCGTTGCGCCATTGCCAGTGGGCTCTGCTGTTCCCGATTGATACCGTTCAATAGTTGTAGGCGCAGGCGATCCAGTTCCTTCTCCGGAAAGGAAGGGTTGAGAACCACATCGGCAAACAATTCCAGTGAGTCGTCCAGTGTGCTTGACAGGGTAGAAAGGGTGATAAATGACGTGTCCAGGTTTGAACCGCTGCCAATGCTGGCGCCCAACATGATGAGTTCTTCATTTATCTCCAGTGCATCGCGGTGGGTGGTACCTTCATCCAGCATATTCATCGCCAATTTCGCGACCCCAGGCCTGGAGAACTGGTCTGATGCGTAGCCCGCATCGATCGATAACTGCATCTGAATCGTCGGGATGGTGTCTCGTCGTGCAAAAATGACCTTCATGCCGTTGGAAAGTTCGGCTCGTTCGAAAGAGTCAAACCTGGCAAGCGGTGGATCTCCCGGTTCAGGAATGCCGCTGCGATCTACATTTGTGACATTTGCCTGCATCCTGGGATAGGGCCTAATTTCCAGATGATAGAGTCCATCAGACAACCACTTGTTGGCAACAGACTTCAAGTCGTTTCGAGTTGCTGTCTTGATCCATTGCATTTCCCTTTTATAGAAAGTCGGATCGCCGTTGTAGATATAGTTGGATGCAAGCAGGTCAGATTTGCCGCCGAATCCACCAACCCTTTCCAATGCTCTGACGAAGCCACTGATGTTCTGGATTTTGACCCTTTCTAGCTCTCTTTTGGTGGGCCCAAGTTTCAGGAATTTTGCGAGTTCTTCCCCGATAATGGCATCCACTCTGCCTTCGTCCACACCTGGATTGACCATGGCGGAAATCTCGAACGTCCCGGCGATTTCCATTCCGGAGACATATGCGCTCACCGTGGACACCAATTGTTCATCGTAAACCAGCCTTTTATAGAGTCTTGAATTCTTACCGGCGGACAGCACATCACCGACCATGCTGAGATAGTTGGAGTCTCGCGTACTGTGTCCCGGCGTATTCCAGGATTTCAGCATCATGGTTTGTGGGACGCGATCGTATGAAATCTGTTTTCTGGTGCCGCTGAGTTTCGCCACCCATGATTCGTGTTGAGTTAACGGTGGACCAGGTTGGATATCGCCAAAATAGTGCTCTACTTTCCGTATGACTTCTGCCGTATCCACATCACCAGCGATAACGATTACCGAGTTGGCAGCGCCATAGTATTTTTTAAACCAAGTGTGTACATCCTCGAGACTGGCTGCATCCAGATCTTCCATTGAGCCAATCGGCAACCAGGAATACGGGTGATCGGCGGGGTAAATATTGTGGTATTGAATATATGCCGCTTTTCCATAAGGTCGGTTATCGCGCTGCCTCTTTTCGTTCTTGACGACATCGCGTTGCTCGTCAATCTTTTCCTGGGTAATGGCGCCTAGCAGGTTACCCATTCTGTCTGACTCCAGCCAGAGGATGGAATCCAATGCGTTTATCGGCACATTCTGGAAGTAGTTGGTTCGATCGAAACTGGTTGTTCCATTGAGGCTAGTAGCGCCCAGTTTTTCGGTAGCACGGAAATAGTCGTCATCATAGTTTTCACTGCCATTGAACATCAGGTGTTCGAAAAGGTGTGCAAACCCGGTTTTGCCGGTCACTTCGTTTTTTGATCCGACGTGGTACCAGATATTAACTGCAGCGATAGGCGCCTTGTGGTCTTCATGGACTATCAAGGTTAAGCCGTTGTCCAACTTGTGCAAGGTGTATGGGATGTCCACATTGATATCGAATGGATCGGATGCGGCAGAAGCTAGACCATGAATGGCGAATAAAATTAGGGAAATAAAAAGTCGCATTAAGGCAGCACCAAAAAATTAGTCGTTGTTAAGAAAGTTCACTGGTCCATCGGGTCAGAGTCGCTGCACGTTCAACACTCTGATCCCTTGATTTAGCGACGAGGCTAGTTAGTCACTTGGTTGCGGAACAATACGCAGGTAAGGTTTGGGCGCATCCCAGCCATCCGGGTATTTCTCTTTCGCATCTTTGTCAGAGACCGCAGGAACGATAATAACGTCTTCACCCTGTTTCCAGTTGACCGGCGTAGCGACCTTGTGTTTGGCAGTTAGCTGGCAGGAATCAAGTACTCGTAGAACTTCATCAAAGTTTCGCCCGGTACTCATGGGGTAAGTGATCATCGTCTTGATTTTTTTATCAGGACCCACCAGGAAAACACTTCTGATGGTCGCGTTGTCCACTGCCGTTCTTTTTTGGTCACCGGAGGCATTTGGATGAATCATGTCGTACAACTTCGCCACGGTAAGATCATTATCCCCAATCAAGGGATAGCTGACGGCGTTGCCTTGTGTTTCTTCAATATCCTTCATCCATTCGATGTGATCTTCAACAGGATCGATGGATAAACCCATGATTTTACAGTTTCTCTTCTCGAACTCTCCCTTTAACCCGGCCAGGTAACCCAGTTCTGTGGTGCAGACCGGTGTGAAATCCTTGGGATGAGAAAACAAAATTGCCCATCCGTCGCCTACCCAGTCGTGGAAGCTGATCTCTCCCTCTGTCGTATTCGCCTTAAAATCTGGCGCTTCATCTCCAATTCGTAGCGGCATTTCATTCCTCCTTGTGGAAATGAGAATTGAATTTCTCTGGACTTTGAAGGTTATAACTAGCCGCGGGAGACAGCAAGTTGATTAGAGGTCAAACCAGCTGTTCTTCTGCCCCGGGGTGATGCCGCACAAGCGCAGGGTCTACCTTTTCATCCAATCCACAGAATCGCAGCGAATCTTCCAGCATCAGGTACAGACTCGGTACCAGAAACAGCGTAATTGCTGTGGCAAACAGCACCCCAAACGCCAGTGATATTGCCATGGGGATAAACATGAAAGTCTCCGGATCGTTGTTCGTCATTAACGGGATCAGGCCCACGAATGTTGTTACTGATGTCAGCACGATGGGACGGAAGCGTGCAACGCCTGCCATCGTGACGGCTTCAAATACCAGGACGCCTTGACGCCGCTGTCGATTAATATAATCAACCAGCACCAGGGAGCCATTCACTACAACACCGGAGAGCGCGATGATACCCAGCATGGAGAAGAAAACCAGGTTCCATCCCATGATTATGTGACCAACGATAGCACCCACGGCGCCAAAAGGGATAACGCTCATAATGACAAGCGGTTGCAGATAAGACTTCAGTGGAATAGCGAGCAGAGCGAAAATAATCATCATTGCGATGGGAACCGTTGCAACGATACTGCCCATTGCCTTGTCACGTTCCTGCTGCTCACCACTTTTTGAATATTTCACACCGGGGAACAGGGAATTAGTGCATAGATTTTTCCGATCAGCAAAACTGCTTCCTTTTTCGCAGATCGCTTTCTCGACGTCTGCGATAACCTCCTCGGGAGTCACCAGGGAACGATTGATATTTCCGCGGACACGTACCACCCGTTGTTGGTCTTCCCTGCGGATTGATGAGTAACCGGTGCCATAATTCACCTGGGCAACACTGGAAAATGGGACTTCGGTGCCATCGGCTGTGCGTATTCGCATATCTTCAAGATTACCCAGTGATCGTCTTTCTGCTTCAGGGTAACGGACCATTACACGAACGTCATCAGTGCCGCGTTGGATGCGCTGGGCTTCTTCGCCGTAAAAAGCCTGCCGTACCTGCCTTGCGAGATCATTCAAGGTCAGGCCCAGAGGTTTAGCTTCAGGAAGTATGTCGAGCTTGATTTCCTGTTTGCCCGTGCGGAAGGAATCGGATAAATCCAGTACGCCAGGGTAGCGGCCAAGCTCGGCTCGCAAGTGCGCAGCCGCGTCCCTTAATTGGTCAACATCTCGACCCCTTAACTGCAAAGCGATTGGATCGCCCGCGCTAAAGGTATTTGCGCTGAATTGCAATTCTATTGCATCGGGTACACGACCCGTTATTTCGCGCCAGCGATCGGCGATGCGGGTTGCGTTCCAGCCAGGTCTTTCCTCGATGGGTACGAGATCAATGACAACTTCTGCGAGATGACTACCACCGGAAGTTCTTGTTGGCGGGCCATTACTTCTCGCGGCCTTAACGCCGATGGATGCAAGTATGTGTTTGATTGAATGTTTATCTGCTGCATAGCCAAGGTCGCGGTCGATTTCGTCCCTGAGTCGCAGGGCAGAAAGCTCGATTTTTTTTGCGCCCTGCTCCGTGATTTCCACGTTAATGCCGTCGGGCATGGTGAGGGTCGCGTACACCCGGTCACCTTCGATGGCAGGGAAGAACTGAAACACAACCCTGCCGCTGGCAATCAGCGCGAGGGTAGTGATCAGGATACCAGTGCCGACTGCCCAGGTGACCCAGCGCCATTCCAGCGTTTTCATGAGGAATGGTTTATAGATATCGTAGGCAAACGACTCCAGGCCGTTGGAAAAAAATCCCTGGAACTTGATCCATCCTTTTACAAATCGGGTCTCACTAAATAGGTAACCTTCCGTTTTTCGGTGTGCCAGGTGTGCAGGTAAAACAAGCAGACATTCCAGAAGGCTGAACACCAGGCAGATCAGGACGACCCAACCAATGATGGAAAAGAAGGCGCCCATTCGTCCCTCGATTAAGAGTATAGGCAGGAAAGCTGCCATGGTTGTCAGCACACCAAATACAACGGGCACAACAACTTCGTGGGTGCCGGATATCGCGGCTTCGCGATGAGTATTGTCGACTGATTCATGGCTGTAAACGCGCTCGCCAATAACGATGGCATCGTCAACGACAATGCCTAACACCAGAATAAAGGCCAGCACACTGAGTGAGCTGATGCTTATCCCGGCAAACGGGAACATCCAGATTGCGCCAAATATGGCGATAGGAATACCAGCTGCAACCCACATGGCGACCTTAAACCTAAGGAAAAGCGTAAGAATCATTAGCACCAGTGCAAGACCTGCCCAGGCATTTTTAGTCAGTGCGGTGATTCGCCGGTTTAGTGAAATGGATTCATCGATCCAGACTGTGACTCTAATGCCTTTCGGCAGGTATGGCTTTTTCAACTCGACGTATTTCTTCACTGCATCTGCTGAAGTGATGGTATCTTCCTCGCCCACCCGGTATACGGTCACCATGACAGCACGTTCGCCGTCAAACTTGGCTCGCAGGTAACCTTCCTCGAAGGCGTCACGCACGGTCGCAATATCACCCAGGGTCAGATTAGTACCGTCGGGCTGAGTCATCACGACGATATCTTCGTATTCGTATCCGCGATAGGCTTGACCCTTAGTTCTCAGTAAAACTTCTCCTCCCTGCGTTTTGATCGAGCCGCCCGGCAGGTCCAGTGAAGAACGCCGAATTGCGTTTGCAATTGATGATATGGTGAGATTGTATTGGCGCAATACCAGTTCACTGACCTCAATGGAGATTTCCCAGGGTCTGGCGTAGTTGACAGTGACCTGGGAGATGCCATCCAGGGAGGAAATTTCATCGCGAAATTCATCAGCCAACAACTTCAGAGTCGCTTCATCGGTGTTTCCGGAGAGTGCCACGCTAATAGTTTGACCACGGAATTGCATTGATGAAACGATTGGTTTTTCTGTCTCGGCAGGGAAGGTGGAAATGGCATCGACTTTTCCCTTGACATCATTTAGAGCCTTTGTGATATCAGTGTTGGAAAACAGCTCAAGGGTCACTGTACACATACCTTC